>CAMFGQ010000046.1 GCA_945950065.1 uncultured Clostridia bacterium | reverse complement strand
CCACTCTGGGATATTCAGGTGCTTTCGCCAGTTCGAAGCGGTGGAATGGGTACCTGGAATCTCAATCGAATGCTGCAAGAAGCCCTGAATCCCTTTGGTGGTGGTAAGACCATTCAACATGGCGATCGTGTGTTTCGCCAAGGCGACAAAATCATGCAGACGCGAAACAATTATCAAATTGAGTGGAGAGATTTAGAAAAGGGCGAAGAAGGTCACGGCATCTTTAATGGCGACATTGGCGAGATCTTAAGCATCGATGGTGATGAGATCAATCTCCTTTTTGATAAGAGCAAACTGGCAAGCTATACCCGGGATCAGCTCTATGATCTGGAACATGCCTACGCCATGACCATTCATAAAAGTCAGGGGAGTGAATTTCCCTGTGTCGTCCTTGCTTTAGAGGGAGTTCCCTATCCTCTGAGTAATCGCAATCTACTCTATACTGGAATGACAAGAGCTCGTAAACTCTTGGTGCTCTACTGGAAGGGGAGTAGTCTTGAGAGGATGATTGAGCGAGTGGATAGCTCCAAGCGCTTCAGTGGTTTAGATGAATTATTGCTTGCTTACAGTATGGAAGAATAGCCTTCTTCCATTTTTTCTTGTTCTCATCTCTTTACAATAGAAGCATGAGTATATTTGGACGTTATACCTGTGAGCTCTGTAAAGAGGAGCTCTTTTCAGAAGGCTTTTTTTGCCAGAAATGCATCAAAGAACTTACTGCCTATTTGCGTATGGATCGTAGCGAGGAGGAAGGCTACTACATCTACAGTCTTTTCTTCTATGAAGGTGAACTTAAGCGACTGATCCGCAAATGGAAGTTTCATCATGCCAGCTATATGGTTCATCCCATGGCAGAACTCCTTGAGAAATTTATCCTTGAGAACAAACTACATCTGGAGTCCCTTAGCTATGTGCCCATGTATAGGAGAAAAAAGTGGCAGCGTGGCTTTGATCCTATGGAGGACTTGGCCAAGGTTTTAGCAAGGCGAATGGAACTGCCTTTTATTACCTGTTTAACACGGCTACGTTGGACTAAATCCCTCTACTCCTTAAAGCCAAAAGAAAGAGAAAGGGAGCTACAAGACTGCTTCCGTGCAGACCCCTTTCAGCTTGAGCGACGTCTTACGATACTGGATGATATCTATACTTCAGGCTCTACCACTAGGGAAGCTGCCAAGGCACTTTTTGACGCTGGCTATCAAGAATTTTTCTTCTTAATCTTGTCTAGATAGATGTTAATCTTCTTAAGATAGGGTATAATGAATGAAAGATGGAATCGGTCCATCGGCGGTAAATTGTATCTTGAATGAGGAGTTTGGTATGAAATTTGAAATGATTGGAAAAAATGTACGAGTAGATGATGATCTGCGTTTACGAGTGGAGGATAAACTCAATAAATACGGACGCTATTTCGATAGTGAAATTACGGCCTTTGTAACATTCTCCCAACTTAAAAATCTCAAAGTCGTTGAGATTACCATTCCACTAAAAAATGGTGCAGTCATCCGGGCAGAAGAAGAAAGCTTCGATATGCTCACAAGTATTGACAAGGCAGTTGATCGACTGGATCGTCAAGTACGTAAGCATAAGACAGCGCTGCGAAAACGTTACCAAACCCATGACTCCATCCGCTTTGAAGAAATTCCAGAAGCAGAGGAACATGAAGAAGAAATCAAAATCATGCGTACGAAAAACTTCCCTGTTAAGCCCATGAGTCCTGATGAAGCCATTATGCAAATGGAGCTTGTAGGACATGATTTCTTTGTCTTCCTCAATGCCGAAACAGATGAAGTCAATGTTGTCTATAGAAGGAAAAACGGAGGCTATGGTTTAATCGAACCAGTGCTTGAATAAGAAAAAAGAGCTTCGGCTCTTTTTTTCTTTACTAGTTCATCATGTGTTGATAAACTTGAAGGAGAAACGAGGTGTAGAATGAAATTGATAATCAAGGGAAAAACAAAAGACCTCTATGAATTGGACAATGGTCTTTATCTACTTAAATTCAAAGATGATGTTACTGGAAAAGACGGTGTCTTTGACCCAGGTGAAAATCAAGTTGGGCTGACCATGGAAGGTGCAGGTCAAGCTGGTCTTCGTATGACCAAATACTTCTATGAAAAGTTCAATGCCATGGGCTACACCACCCATTATGTAGAGAGTAACTTAGCCGAAAATACCATGACTGTCCATCCTGCAAAAAGCTTTGGACAGGGTGTGGAGGTCATTATTCGTTACCGTGCAGTAGGAAGTTTTTTACGACGCTATGGAAAATACGCTCAAGATGGGCAAGCTCTTGATGGGTATATTGAGTTTACCCTTAAAGATGATGAAAGAGGGGATCCTCTTATCACAAAAGAAGGCCTTGAAGCCCTGGGTATTATGAGCGCCAAAGAATACGATGAACTGGTAGAGATGACCAGAGTTTTTGGGAAAGAAGTCAAGGATGCCTTAGCTGCCAAAGGACTGGAACTCTATGATATGAAGTTTGAGTATGGTCGCATTGGTGAGGAGGGTAAAGTAGCCCTGATTGATGAGATTTCCGGCGGTAATATGCGGGTCTATCAAGATGGCGTCTATGTAGATCCCTTGGAATTAGAAAGAATCTTTTTAGGTGATGGGAATGAAATCTAAGATCCTATTAGATAAAATTAAAGTGAAGAAGGTCTATGGAAGCTTTCCTGAGGAAGTGAACCACCTCACCCTGGACTCTAGGGATGCTGGTGAAGGTTCTGTCTTTGTTGCCAGGGTGGGTTTCAATGTAGATTCCCATCAGTTTATTCCTGATGTCCTAGAGCAGGGATGTCGGTTTATCGTAGCCGATCGCAAAGTAGATCTTCCTGAAGATGTAGGTCTTCTGGTGGTCAGGGACACACCTCGCGTTGCAAGTCTTTTTGCTCAGTACATCTATGACTTCCCCAGCCAAAAAATGCATGTGGTGGGAGTGACAGGTACCAGTGGTAAGACTTCAACCTCCACCATGATTCATGAGCTTCTTGGCTTTCTGGGAGAGAAGAGTGCCCTGCTTGGAACCAATGGCTTTTGTGTGGGAGAGGAGCGGATTCTCAACATCAATACCACTCCCGAAACTGCACTCTTAACCAGACAGTTTGCCCATGCTGTGGACAAGGGTGCTCAGCACCTTACCATGGAGGTCAGCTCCCATGCTCTCAGTCTAGGGAGGACCTTTGGGATTGATTATGACATTACAATCTACACCAACCTAAGTCATGAACATTTAGACTTCTATAAAGATCTCAATCACTATGGCTATACTAAGGGTATGCTGCTATCCCAAATGGGAAGTGATTATAAAAGAGATAAATATGTGATTGTCAATTATGATGATCCTTTCTGTGAAGAGATGCGCATGGAAAGTGGCTATGAGATTCTTGATTTTTCACTTCAAAGTGACAAGGCAGACTTCTATGCCAAGGATCTTCACGAGACCACAGAGGGAACTGTTTTTACGCTTGTCTCTCCTGAGGGAGAGTTCTCTGTCCAGTCGCCTTATTTAGGGAAGTTCAATGTGGAGAATCTCCTCTGTGCCATGATGACAGTTTGGCTAAAGGGTTTCAGTGTAGAAAGCATTGTCACACAGGTACCCAAACTTCCACCGATTGAAGGAAGAGTTCAGTTTATTGGAAAAGAAGAGTTACCCATTACGCTGATTGTGGATTATGCACTGACCCCCGATGGACTGACAAAACTCCTCGATGCAGTTAAGCCCCTTGTGACAAAGCGTCTCATCCTTCTTACGGCCATGTGGGGCTGTGGACGGGACATTACGAAGGCACCTAAGATGGGTAAGATATCCTCCGTAGCCGACTATGTGGTCTTTACCAACAATCACCCTGGTGATGATGATAGACAGCGTCTTGTGGATGAGCTGGAGAAGGGGATTACCCATGATCGCTATAAGAAATTCTTGGAGCGAAGAGATGCTATTGAGCATGCCATTGAAGTCAGTGAACCTGGCGATGTGGTCCTCCTCTCGGGACGTGGTAGTGAACCCTTTATCGTGGTGGAGGGCATGAAGCGTGTACCCTTTAGGGATGACCTGATTGCCTTGGAATACGCAAGGAAAAAATACAATAAATAAGCCCCTTGTGGTATGATAGTTGAGTAGAAGAGTCTGAATCATCAGACTCTTTTCTCTAAGCGCGGGAGGAAAGATGAGCTATCTTGCTTTGTATAGAAAATATAGACCTCAAGACTTTTTGGATTTTGCAGGACAAGAAGAAATCACAAAGAGTCTTCAGTATCAGGTAAAAACAGGTACCTTTGGTCACTGCTACATTTTTAGTGGCATTCGTGGTACGGGTAAAACCTCGATGGCAAAAGTACTCGCCAAAGCGGTGAACTGCCTTGACCCACAAGAAGGGAACCCCTGTGGACGCTGTACAAGCTGCCTGATGTTTCAAAATGGTGGCTCCATTGATGTGGTAGAGATGGACGCTGCTAGCAACAATGGTGTAGATGATATTCGGGAACTCCGTGAGAATGCCCGTTTTTTGCCTGCCACCAATAAGTATAAGGTCTACATTATTGATGAGGTGCAGATGCTCTCTAGCAGTGCCTTCAATGCACTGTTAAAAACTCTCGAAGAACCTTCTCCTTCGGTGCTCTTTATCCTGGCAACCACGGAACTCCACAAAATCCCCGAGACCATTCTCTCTCGCTGTATGCGTTATAGCTTTAGAAGAATTCAGCGTGATGCTATGGTTGCGCGCCTTGCCAAAATCTGCGAGATGGAAGATGTAGCCTATGAGACAGCAGCCCTGGAACTTTTAGCCGAGCATTCAGGTGGAGCCCTTCGCGATGCCATTAGTCTAATGGAAAAAAGTTTCGCCATGGCAAGGGGGGATCTAACAGTACAATCTGTACAGGAGAGCTTAGGTCTTCTAGGAAGAGACCGTACCCATGAGCTTCTTCATGGACTTTTTTCGGGTGACTTAGATGGGGCAATGCTTCATTTAGGCACAGTTCTCAGTGAAGGAAAAGAGATCAGCATGATCTTTACCGAGATTCTTTCCTTCTTACGGGGTCTGTTGTTAGCCCGTCTTATGGATGATAGAAGTCTTGTGAGCTATTTAGGATTCTCCATGGAGAAGTACAAAGATTCCTATTCCCATCTTAAAGAGGAGGAGCTTCTTTTGGCCATTAAAGTCTTTGATGAAGCTTCCCGTAATCTACGGATGAGTAATCTCCCTCGTCTCACCTTAGAAATGGCCATGGTACAGATTGCCACTAAGCGACCCATTCAAGCCAAGGTAGAAGTGAAGAAGGTTGTTGAGAAACGCCAGATTCAGCGCATTGTAGAGGAAGAGATTCCAAAGGAATCTGTAGAGCTGGCCAATGTCCAACTTTACTGGGAGAGGTTACTGGAAAACCTCAAGAAAGAACGAAAAATGAAAGTCTATGCCCTGCTCCTAGAGGGTATAGTAGACTGTATTGATGAGGAGAGCATTCGACTGATTTTCCGCCCTGAATACAAATTCCATCGCGACACCATTATGGAGAAGGAATCTCAGGATATCCTCGCCGAGATGACCAAGAAGGTCTTTGGAAAACGAATGCAGATCTTTGCTTCCCTGGAAGGGGAAGAAAAGAAAAATGAGCCTCTTGAAGAGGTAAAAGAACCAACTGAAACCACAGCAGACAGACTGCGTCGCCTTATGGGTGATGCAGCAGATCGCTTAGAAATAAAGTAGGAGGTAAACATGGCAAAACGACGTGGTGGCTTCCCCGGAATGGGTGGAGGCATGAATATGCAGGGCATGATGAAGCAAGTCCAAAAAATGCAAGAGGAAATGCTTAAAGCTCAAGAAGAAGCAGAAAAGCAAGAGTTTGATGTATCCGTAGGTGGCGGTGCTGTCAAGGTACGCATGAACGGTAAAAAAGAACTCCTAGAGGTGAAGATTGAAGAAGATCTTCTGAACCCTGATGATGTGGATATGCTGGAAGATCTGATTCTTGCAGCCGTCAATGAAGTCTATCGTAAAACCGAAGCTGCCATCGCAAGCAGCATGGAAAAAGTAACGGGTGGACTGAACATTCCGGGCCTCTAATGGATTATCCTGAAAGTTTAACCCGGCTTATTGAAGAATTTGCCCGCCTGCCGGGAGTGGGCAGAAAATCCGCCACAAAGATGGCCTTTAGCATGATCGATATGCGTAAAGAAGAAGCCATGGAGATTGCCAAAGCCATTGTGGAGATGAAAAATAAATTAGGCCTGTGTAAACGCTGTCATCATCTCTCAGAGCATGCATTATGCAGCATCTGTCAGAGTGATCGGAGAGACACAAGCCTTCTTTGTGTTGTCGATACACCAAGAGATCTTTTGGCCATTGAGCGAACCAGAGAGTATAAGGGGCTATATCATGTGCTTCATGGACGTATTTCACCTCTTGAGGGGATTCGTCCCAAGGATCTGTTTATCGAAGATCTGGTGGAAAGGCTTGAAGCAGAACCCATTGAAGAGGTGATTTTAGCTAACTCACCAACCCTTGAAGGGGAGAGTACAGCCATCTATCTCAGTAAACTCTTAGAGGGAAAAGTCCCACGCATTACCCGTATTGCTCATGGTGTCCCTATTGGAGGAGATCTTGAGTTTGCAGATGAGATGACACTCTTTAAGGCCATTGAAGGAAGAAAAAGTCTTTAGAAAGGGAAAGTATGAACCCGCCAGTTACAGGCTCATTGACAACAGCTTATCTCTATGGAGGAGCACTTTTAGCCCTCCTTTTATTCCTTCTCTTTTCTGGGAAATGGAGAGAAAAAAAGAGACTAAAGTATCTCGTTCAACACTTTGGTCGCTTAGGCTGGAGCCGTTTTGACTTGGATGAGTTAAGACTCAATTATGAATTCTCACTAGAAAAGAGAAAAGAAGAGAATCAGGTTGATCAGATTACCTGGAATGATCTTGAAATGGATGATTTTCTCTTAAAGAATCAGAGCTTTTACTCCAGTCTTGGGGCACAGCATATCTATGAATCCCTCCATTATTTTGAGGGAAAAGAAGTTCTACAGAGAAGAAAAAAACTCATAGAGATGATGCAGGAAGATCAAGATGTTGTGATTGAGACACTGTTTCATCTGGGGGAAGGCGGAGGTGCCAATCTACCCTTTCTTCTAGATAATGCTACAGACTATAGGTTTCCTCGCTGGATTCTGGAAGGCTTGGTTGGGGCTACGCTACTGACACTAATCACCATGCCACTACTCAAATCTGTAGGGCTGATTCTCTTTGTCTTGCTCTTGTTAACAAACTCCATCGTGTTTTACTTTGGTTCAGAGAAGATTAAAGATCGCCTCCACAGTGTCGATTATTTCTTATCTCTTTTAAAGGCGGCACGGGGACTAGAGAAAAAGCTAAGTCCTGATCAAAAAGAGTATAAAGAAGAACTGAAAGCTGTACTTGAGCGCTTTCGTTCTGTGCGCACCTCTAAAATTGACCTCGGCTCCAGAGCAAGTGCAGAGCTCTCTATGATCCTAGAGTTGCAGAAGGTTTTCTTCTTATCCAGTTTACGTAAGTTTGCACGTGTAGCAAGTGTTCTCAGAAAAGAAAAAGAAGCGGGAACCCAGCTCATCAAACTTGTTGGCGAAGCGGAACTCGCCCTGTTTATGCAAGCCATCTGTGAAAACCACTCCCTCTCAGAGGCTGTCTTTACAAAGGAAAGATCTCTGAGCTTTGTCAATCTCTATCATCCCATGGTAGAAGATGCCGTTCCCTACACGAGAGCAAACAATGCAAAGCTTCTGGTCACAGGGAGTAATGCATCAGGTAAGTCAACCTTTATGAAGGCCATTGGCCTCAGTGTTCTCTTTTCCCAAGTGACAGGCTATGCCTTTGCCGAGGAGTTCAGGCTCTCACCTGGAGAACTCTTTAGTAGTATGGCACTACGGGATAGCATTGAAAAAGGAGAAAGTTACTTTGTAACAGAGATCAAGAGTTTGCGAAGAATCTTGGAGAGGACAAAGGATCACTACTCTTACTGCTTTATCGATGAAATCCTCAGGGGTACCAATACCATTGAACGCATTGCATCTTCGGCATCGGTGTTGGAAGTCCTTGGAAAACGAGAGAGCTGTATCTTTGTAGCGACCCATGACATTGAGCTTACGGAACTTCTCAAGGACTATGAAAATGTGCACTTTAGGGAAGTATATGAGGGAGAGGATATTCTCTTTGACTATAAGCTCCTAGAAGGCCCTTCGGATACACGAAACGCGATTCTCCTTCTTCACATCATGGGCTTCGGAGATGAAATCATTGATGAGGCACAGTCTAGAGCTGAACAGTTCGTTCAGACCAGAAGGTGGAAATAAAGAAGCAGGTGTTGATGATTCTTCATCGGCACCTTTTTTAAAAGATGGTGAACATGATGAAAAACAGTAGGTTTTTAAGAACACTCTCTTATATGATTCAATGGACCTGGGGCATCCCCCAAAATCTCCTAGCTCTATTCTTGTTAGGGAAAATAAAAGAAAAGCAGATCTACCCCTACCACTGGTCCCTTGTCATTGATTATGATCACAGCAAAGAAAAGATCAAGTTTGGGACCTTTACCCTGGGTATGTTTATCTTTCTCTCAAACCGAGACGAAAAGAATGAAAGGAATCTCCTCACCCACGAATATGGTCATGTGATGCAGTCTTTGCTTTATGGACCCTTGTTTTTACCTATTGTGGGTTATTTTTCCTATCGATGGTTCAAGGTGTATTGGAAGAACCAGAAAGAATTCAATGATAAAGGTGTTTTCTATACCGACAAATTCCCTGAAAAACAAGCCAACCAGTGGGGCGAGAAACTACTCCATCATCCAGGGATTCACTGGTAAGATGAGGATTAGATAAAATGAGAGGAAGGTAACCATGTGTACATCAATTCTCCTTCGCTATAAGGGTGGGGAAGTACTTGGAAGAAATATGGATTATGAATATCCATTACACTACAACGTGCTCTATTTGCCAGCTGGCTATGAGTATGCGGAGGATCTCTATGGTAATCCCCTTTCTGGCAAGTACGCCATGATGGGGCTCTGCTTTGAGAATCGGGATCCACTCAAAGATGGAGTTAATGAACATGGGTTTATGGGATGCACCAATTCCTTTGCCTTGTTTAGAAACTATAGGGATGAAGTGGACCCTGAGAAGAAGGTCAATCTTTCTAGCCTTTATTATTTTAATTATGCCTTAGCAAACTATCGGGATGTGGATGAACTGGTGGCTGATCTGCCCAACATACATATCTCCAAAAAGAACGCAAAGGGTGAGGACGTGATCTGTCCTGATTTTCATTATTATTTTGTGGATAAGAAGGGAAAGTCCATTGTGATTGAACCCAATAAAGGCGTCCTAGAAGCAATCGAGAACCCCTATGATGTGATGACCAACTCACCTGGTCTTGCTAGCCATGAAAGAAGGCTGAAGAAGCTCATGGATCTGGAGAAGTTAGAGGATTATAATGCTGCCAAGAACTTGCCTGGTGGCTATGATCCCATTAGTCGTTTTATTAAGGCCTTTTATCTGACACGGACCCATGTAGAGGCTAAGGGCAGGGAATCTGCCATGGAGAATGCCTATTCCATCCTTGAGGCGCTAAAAATGCCCCGTGGATTTGTGAAGTTAAAAGGGAATCCTGATCATAGCTATACGCGCTACATCTGTGTCTATGAGAATCAAGTTCCACTCCTTACCGTGAGGACCTCAAAGAATACACGGATTTTTTCCTTGTCCTTTGATGCCATTGATTCTACTTTGGGAAGACAATCCTTCTTTTTGCCCGAGAGATTAGAACTTGAACCCATCCTTTGATGCAGGTTTTGGATGATGAGCTATGGAATACATGAAAGGCAAGGTGAATCATGTTTGAGGTTATAATCGAAGCCATCGGTGAAATTATTCTTCAGGGCGTGGTAGAAGTCAGCATCAGTAGACGGGTACATCCACTGATTCGCTACCCTCTTATCTTGCTCATAGTCCTGATTCTACTAGGGGTAGGAGGTGGCTTAGCTTATTTGGGTATTAGCGGAATGCAGGCAGGATATTCTTTTATGGGAATCATCCTTACGGCCTTAAGTTTTGTGGTTTTCTATTATTTTTATCG
>CAMFGQ010000045.1 GCA_945950065.1 uncultured Clostridia bacterium | reverse complement strand
ACCAAAAGCAGAAAGAACAGCCAAGTCGTGCTGTTCTTCTTCATTTGGTCTTAGAATTTAGTTCTTTTAACAGAGAACGTAAACCTCTCAAATAGCCAGTAGAGAGGAGTTCTTCTGTCTCATGCAACAGAAAATCCTGTAGAGGAAGGAGAACCTTTACCCAGGCTTCTTCCAAGTCCCAATGGAGCCCATAGCTTTCTCTAAAGGCTTTTCTTGCCTCTTCATTTGAAAACCATAGCGCATTCACAAGATCCATTCCTGGATAATTCAGTCCCATATGACCATAATCCAGCATAAAGGCCTCATGCTCCCCTACCACCATGTTGACGTAGTAGAAATCATTGTAACAAAGGCAAAGGGGGAGCTTTTCAATATGCATAAACAGTTCTTTTAGGAGAGGATAGACTTTCTTCCATCGCTTATCCTCTTTAAAGATTCGATCTTTTTCTTCAAGTTTTTCAAAATGAAGGCTTTTCCACTCTTTGGCATAAGGAAGATGCTTGATTTCCTCTTCTTTTATCAAATGAAGCTTTCGATACCATGTTCCAAGAGAAGCCATGACCTCGGGATCACTCATCTGTTCTTTGATGGCTAGAGAATAATCCTGAGAAAAGAGTAGATCTTCCATAAGAAGAGCTTCATGATCATGGGCAAGCAGACGGATGGTCTTGATCCCTTTTTCCTGTAGAAAAGCATAGAAATCGATTTCTTCTTTACCATAGTCACTAAGGAAAAGCTTTAGCACATAGTGCTCCTTGTTCTTTTCAATGCGAAAAAGCACAATGTCATCCTTTTCCCTGATAAAGCTTATCCTTGTACAGCTTTGACCAAGGCTTTCCAGCTTTTTCCTTGCAAGAGCAAGAAGGCTTTTTTGTCTTTCTAGAAGAGCAAGCTTTTGTTTTCGAGATAGCTTTTTAATCTGAGCCTCTCTTTTTCTTGCAGCAGTTGGGCTATCACAGAGTTCCTGATAGACAAGATCAAGGGGCAATCTACTTCGTGTATACTTTGCCCCTTTTCCACTGCTGTGGTCTTTTACTCTTTTTTCTAATTGATTCGTCCATCCAGTATAGAGACTTCCATCCCCACACTCCAAAATATATACATAGTTCATGCCTCTATCATATCATGATGAATTTCTTTATGTTATACTAATCTCAAAGAAAAGAGGGAGGATCTATGAGAGATTTAATTATTTTGGGTGGTGGACCCGCAGGTTATGCAGCAGCACTACGTGCAAAGGATCGTGGACTTGATGTCTTATTGGTCGAAGAAGATCGTTTGGGCGGGACCTGTCTGAATCGCGGATGTATCCCCACCAAAGCTCTTGTTAAGAATGCTGAAGTCTTGAGAACCGTAAAGAATCTAAAATCCTATGGAATTTCTGTAGACGGCTATGAACTGGACTACAAAGTCGTAAAGGAACGCAAAGACAACATCACCGAGCAGCTGGTTGCAGGTATCGAGTCCATGTTTGAGAAAAAGAAAATTCCTGTGATCTCAGGTAGAGGTGAGTTTGTTAGCCCCCATAAGGTGAAGGTGGGCGATGAAGAGTTTGAAGCAAAGAACTTCTTAATTGCAACGGGATCAAAAACCTTTAATCCCCCTATTCCTGGAACAGATTTACCCGGAGTTCTAGATAGTGATGAACTACTAGAGATTGAAGAACTCCCTCCGCGCCTCTTTGTGAGTGGAGCTAGTATTGTTGGACTAGAGTTCGCATCTGTCTTTCTCGAACTAGGAAGTGAAGTTACCGTTTCGGGAAGAACCTTCCTTAAACGTGAAGATCGTGAAATCCAAAAACGAGCCCAAAGCTATCTAAGAAGACAAGGCATGGATTTCCACCTTGGAGGGCGTATGAACTCCATCGAGGAAACCGATGAAGGACTAAAAGTTACTGTAGACGGAAAAAAAGGTCCGGTTGAAGTCATTGTCGATAAGGTTCTCCTCTCAGCAGGAAGAGTACCCAATATGAGCTGTAATCTTGATGCAGCTGGTGTGGAGTATACAAAAGATGGCATTGTCGTAAACGAAATCCTCCAAACCAATCAGCCCCATATTTATGCAGCTGGTGATGTTATTGGTGGTGATATGTTAGCTCATGTAGCTACTTATGAAGCATTAAATGTCATCGAGCGACTGTGTGGAAACGAAGAGGAACTGGACTATACAGCTGTTCCCTCCTGTACATTTGTTTATCCTGAAATCGCATCTGTAGGAAAAAATGAAGAGACGCTTAAAGAAGAGGGTATAGAGTATAAAGCAGCAAAATTCATTTATCGTGCCAGTGGTAAAGCTTTGTCTATGGATGAGCCAGAAGGCTTCGTCAAAATCCTAGCTGGTGAAGATGGAAAAGTATTGGGCGTTCATATTCTCGGTGCAGGCGCATCAGATTTGATTGCTGAAGCAACCCTTGCAATCAAGTTAGGCCTAACAGTGAAAGATCTCTATGATACCATTCACGCCCATCCTACCCTACCCGAACTGATTATGGAGGCAGCCCTGGCCATTGATGGAATTGCAATTCATCAAATGTAGAAAGGATTCAGTATGGAAACACAAATTGTCTTTTCACTTAAAGAACTCTTTATATCAGGTCTGTTGATCGCTCTTATCGCTTTAGTGATTTACATCATCCTGGTCTTAAGAGAGGTCCTACTCTCTGTCAAGACAGTGAGAACTCTAGTAGAAGAAAAGCGGGAGAACATTGATCAAATCCTTGAGATCACACCCTCCATCATGGGGAGTGTGGACCATATCACCGGCATTGCAGCAAAGAGTACCGATTCACTCTATCACGGTGCCATGGGAATTGTGGATAAGTTTAAAAAGTAGGTTCAGAAATGAACCTACTTTTCCTTTTTCATTATCCATCACCTTTTAATCAATAAGAGTTTCATACTCCTCTTCTTTAAAGCCAACTAAGACCTTATCCTTGGTAATAAGAAGTGGGCGCTTAATCAGCATGGGATGTTGACTAAGCAGTGTGGCAACTTCTTCCTCTGAAAGGGAAGCCGCTTGTTCTTTAAGATTGAGCTCTCGATAGACTTGACCAGAGGTGTTGAAAAACCTTCTTGGCTCCAGCTCACTTTTTGAAAGAGCAGAAAGAAGTTCTTTCTTTGAAGGAGCTTCTTTTTTTAAGTCAATTTCCTCAACAGAGACCTTATTCTTCTCTAACCATGCTCTTGCTTTCTTACAGGTACTACAATTTTTAATGCAATAAAACTTCATTGTTTTTTCCTTTCTAAGACAAGTTTATAAGCTTCAGACCCTGTGATTCCATAGGTCTTAGAGATATTTGTTGCAATTTCTTTTGTTTTGTATCCCTTTCCTAGCATCTCATCTAGATACTCCTCTAGGGGCAGATCCATGGGCTCTTCACTCCATCCCTGCACCACTAATACCATTTCGCCTTTTCGAGGTCTTTCTTTAATTTCAGTGATAAGATCTTCTAGGGGAAGACGGATGGCTTCCTCATAGAGCTTGGTCATTTCTCTTAACAAGGCAGCTTGTCGATTACCGAAAACAGTATGGAGATCTTCAAGAGCCTTTTCAATGCGATGAGGTGTCTCATAGAAGATAAGGGTTTCCTTTCTCTCTTTAATCTCTTCAAGCAGCTCCAGTCTTTCCTTTTTCTTTCGTGGTAAGAATCCCATAAAACTAAAACGATGACTGGGGAGTCCACTATTGGAAAGGGCAAGAAGAACAGCCGAGGGTCCTGGTTGAACCTCAAAGGGAATCTCCTTTTTGAGACAGTATTGAATCAGTTCATAGCCTGGGTCACTGATTAGAGGCATGCCTGCATCGGTGATGATGGCCATGTCCTTACCTTCCTCCATGGCTTGCTCAAGCATACTCCCCTCAATCTCTGTATGATCATCATAGCGATAGAGGGGTTTCTTGATTTCGTAGTGGTTGAGTAGAATACGACTACGTCTTGTGTCCTCAGCAAAAATCAGGTCCACACTGCGTAGTGTTTCAAGAGTGCGCAGGGTGATGTCTCCTAGATTTCCTAAGGGCGTTGCACAAAAATAGACCATAATTACCTCATTGCTAGCTCTTTATAAATCGACAGAATGTCTTCTGTATAGTCTTCTTCCTCATAGACAGAAAGTGGCGGTTCAATATGACAATGGGCTCCACCTGCTTTTCTTGCTTCCACTAGGACCAGGTTTGCGTCCTTTCCTTTTCTTGGATGCACAAAGCGCAGACGCTTTGGCTCAAGCTGATGCTTAACCAGTAGGGATAGGAGCTCAGGAAGGCGTCTAGGACGATAGATCATGTAGAAGGGAGCCTTAGGTCTTAGGAGATAGTCTGCAGCTTGAATTAGACCCTCTAAGGACATGGCAACCTCACTACGGGCAAGGGCTCTTGGTAAGTCATCACAGGTTAGACTATGTCCCTTTCTAAAATAGGGAGGATTGCTGATAACCCCATCCATGGTCTCTCTTTCAAAGAGATGATGGATCTCCATCAAATCCCCCTGATGAAGATGGATTCTGTCTTCTAGCTCATTGTCCCTTATTGATGCTCTAGCATAGGTTAGGGCTTCTACTTGTAGTTCGACACCATGGATCTCTGAAATGGAGCTACTAGAAGTAAGAAGTAATGGCAAAATCCCTGTGCCTGTTCCTAGATCTATTACTCTCCCTTTTAGCCCTCCTGCAAAATGTGCAAGCAGTACAGCATCAATGCCATAGCGGAAGGTGTTTTTTCCTTGATAGATAAATAATTTTTCTGTTAGTTTGTCTTTTTCCATAGCTTTAAAAAAAGTAGAGACTGGCTCTACTTTTTAACCCTCGATTTCTTTCTTCTAGGGCGTCTTTTCCTTTTTTGTCCCTGTGGTTTGTCTTTTGGCTTTTCTTTTTTCTGTTGCTCTGGAGCAGCAGTTTCTTTTGGCTTGACTTCTTTACGCTCTTCTTTTGGTCTTGGCGCTTCTTTTTTTTGCTCAAGCTCTTCATAATCCACCCAAACAAGATCAAAAACATCTTCTTTGGTTTGATGAACTTTGAGCTGAAGCTTCCCTGTCAGATAGTTGACATCATGAACCTGGGCGTCTTCACCTTCATACTGGAGTCTCGCCCCTTTATTGGGGAGAATCTTTCTCATATGGGTATAGTGCTCTTCTTCAAAGTTCAAACAGCACATAAGTCGTCCACATATTCCAGAGATTTTTGTAGGATTGAGTGAAAGGTCTTGATCTTTAGCCATTTTGATGGAGACAGGCTGAAACTCTCCCATCCAATTGGAGCAGCATAGTTCTCTACCACAGGAGCCTAGGCCCCCTAGGAGTTTTGCTTCATCTCTTACTCCAATTTGACGAAGTTCAATGCGTGTTCTAAAGACCGAAGCAAGGTCCTTCACCAGCTCCCTAAAATCCACCCTGCCATCGGCAATGAAATAAAAGATGATTTTGCTGGCATCAAAGGTATACTCCACATGAAGCAGGCGCATGTCTAAGCCATGGTTGGCAATCTTTTCTTGACAGATGCTAAAGGCGTTTTTTTCTTTTTCTTTATTTTCAACATGGGTAAGATGGTCATCTGGACCAGCCTTTCTTACCACAGGTTTAAGTTCAAATTTTAGTTCTTCCTCTGGAACATCCTTTGGATCCAAGACCACTTCTCCATACTCAAGGCCACGAATGGTCTCAACAATGGCATGGTCTCCTTTTTTTAGTTCCAGCTCCTGAGGATCAAAATAATATACTTTTCCGCCTCGCTTAAAGCGGACTCCTAGGATCTTCATAGATTTATTCCCTCCTGTAACTGCAAAAGACAAGTCCATAGTAAAATCTCCGGATTGCAGTTAGCAGCCAATTGTCCTTGTGCTTTTTCGATGAGTTCCTGTGCCCAGCTAATGCGTTCTCTTCCAAGGATTTGTGAATGGCGCACAAGAACACTGCCACGGTCTTGATAGTAGAGGTTGGTTGTGTTGCGATGATGGGCCACCAAGGCCATATCACGAAGCCAAAGGGTTAAGTGGTCTAGGAGTAGGGCAGCTAATTCCCTGTCCTTGCCATACTCTTTAGCATAATCTAACAGCTTCAAGCGATTTCCATCGCTTAGGGCATCGAAGATCTTTTCTGGAAAGAAGAACAACTTGCGCAGCTCTTCATCCTCTAAGATCCCGAAGGCTCTTTTAAAGCTCCCTCCACTAAAACGAGCCGCTAAACGTCTCTCCTCTTCAGGAAAGTCCTTTAGGGCATGGTAGATGGTGTCTTCACTATGTGGTTTTAGTGTAAATTCCACAACGCGACTGCGAATGGTATCTAACAAACGACCTGGAGCAGCACTAACCAGTAGAATGGTCAGAAAATCAGGTGGCTCCTCCAAGGTCTTTAGAAATTTATTTTGGGCCGGTAGATTCATTTTGTGGGCATCATTAATGAGCAGTACCTTACGCTTGCCAAAGAGAGGTTTCTCAATGACAAAGCCAATGGCTTTTTTAATCTCTTCCACACCAAGGGTAGTCTTCTGCTCTAAAAAGAGAAAATCAGGATGATGATCTAGGTCTTCACACTGCCTAAGACCAAGTAAGTGGGCGCTTAAGTTCATGGCTAGTTTCTTTTTACCAATTCCTTCCATACCAGAGAAAAGAATCCCATGGGAAAGCCGCCCCTCATCACTGAGCGTCTTAAGCATCCCGAGCATTTCATCAAAACCGATCAGTGCCATTAGAACTTTTGGAAATCCTCAATATCAATTTGGAAATAGATGGCACCACCAACACGAACCTCAATAGGCTCACTGGCTGTAATGATTCCCTGAGCGATTACAGGAATACTGGGCATCATTTCTACGCGACTTCTACATTTGTCACGAATGATGTCTTTAATCAGTTCTACCTGTTCATCTTGGGCACCAACTAAGATGGTAGTATTTCCACGACGTAGGAACCCTCCAGAACTCGAGAGTCTTGTGACCCCAATTTTTTCTTTATTCAAGCTGGTGACAACGCTATTGACGTCATCGTCTTGAACGATAATGATAAGAAGTTTCATGTTTACCCTCCAATGAATTTAATCTGATCTATCGGCCAATAGCAGAGGATAACTCTGCCAACAATATCTTTTTTCGCTACCATTCCTACTTCACTATGACGGGAGTCTAAGCTGTTTTCACGATTATCTCCCATCAGCATATAGTGTCCCTCTGGAACAATGAGGTCCATATTGTCCAGGGTATCCCCCAAAACGTACTCTTCAATCAGTTCTTCACCATTGATATAGACCTTGCCATCACGGATTACCAGATGATCACCAGGGAGTCCAATGATGCGCTTAATCAGGGTCATGGTGTCTCCAGGACTATAGAAGAGACGGTGAATGGGATCAAGCTGTTGCCAGCGAGATTCACTGAGCGTAAGCTTCGAACGAAAGATCACAACATCCTGTCGTTCCAGAGGTAAAAAGTTTGCTACAACAAGGCGATCGCCTTCTTGGAAATTTGGTACCATGGAGCGGTTGACAACCGTGGTGGGTCTAAAGAACACCATAACCAATGCAATCACAGCAACGCTGGTGGCCATTGCCTGGAGCCACTCAGAGATTTCTAAGAGCAGCTTTCTTTTCACCTTCTTTTTATCGACCTGTAGCATGGACCTTCCTTTCTCTTCTCATTATAGCATAGCCCTTGGTTAGTGAACACCACCCAGAACCATTGTTCCTAGACCAGAGAGAAGGATAGCTAGGGCATGGATGAAATAGAAGTGCTACTCCTGGACCTCATCCATCAAAATGTTGACATAGCCTTCATGCTCCAGTCCTACAATGGAACCTTCAAAGTCCTCTAGATAATCAATCAGTTCCTGACTCATGCGCTCACCTGGGACAAGAATAGGACTTCCTGGTGGGTAGGGAATAATGTACTCCGTCACCACTTCCCCAAGAGCTTCCCGATAGGTTCGATTCACTGAGGGCTGTAAGAAGGCTCTTCTAATCTCAAGAACTTTTTCAGGTTTAAACTGTTTGTAGACAATTTTTTCCTTTTTCTCGATCTCGAGAGACTTCATGGCCTCCAGCAAGCGATCAAAATCTTCCTGAATCGTCATGATGCTAGGCATAAGTAGCAATCCCTGTTGAGACTGAAACTCTGTTTGCACACCAAGTCTACGGAGTTGACGATCAATATCCGCATAGTCAACCGAGTCGATATGACGAAGGAGAAGTCGTGTTTTGTCCTGTTTTCCTTCTTTATAGATGACCCTGAAGTCTGTCTCAGCTTCAAGTTTCTCCTTAAAATCAGCACACATCTCCAGAAGCTTTTCCATCAGCTCTTTGCCATGATTGATGTAGATATCTGTAGCGATGTCCAAACTCCTCATCAACACATAGTTTGGTGATGTACTTTGGAAGAGCTTCATGTTCTTTTGAGCAAAGCTGCGGGAGAAGCGATTGGTACACAGATGCATAATGGCGGTTTGGGTCATGCTGGGCAGGGTCTTGTGGAAAGAATGCACCACAATGTCTGCATAGCGCATGCTGGAGAGTTCTTCATCAATGAGTTTAAGATGACTGCCATGGGATTCATCTACAATCAAGATAAGCTCTCTTTCATAGATCCAGTCGTAGACATCATCTTCGATGCACTCACCATAAAAACTTGGTGAAGTCAGTACGATACCTTTTGTCTCCTCGGTCACCAATTCCTCCAGTTGATCGATCAAATCCTCATCTGGATAGAGATAGCTTGGCTTTAAGCCGAGAAGAAAGACCCCATCATAGACACAGATGTGGGAGTTTCTCATCATGATGATTTCGTCTCCTGGCTTAAAGGCGGTACTAAGAGCTCCCAACATAGCCCCAGTAGCTCCATTGATGGAGATAAAGCTATGGGCACTGCCAAAGGTATCGGAGATGACCCTCATGGTATCCAGGAGAATTCCTTTAGGATTGGTTAGATTGTCTGTTCCCTCAATTTCCGTTAAATCATATTTATAAATGTCTTCTTCAATTCTCCCTTTATGCCCGGGCATTTGAAAAGGGACAAGATCTTCTTCGATGACACGATCAATTCCTTGTACAAGTTTCATCCATTCTTCCTCCTTCATAGAATGCATTCATTATATCACCTAGCTAACAAAAGTGTTTAATTTTTAAAGATTCTTCACCTTCAATTTTCCTTGAATTTTTGCCCTTTCCCCTAGCCTTTGTTATAATGGCATGGACTAGGAAAACTTTTTAGGAGGAGCGATGTTATCTAAGAGAGCATCAACGATTACACCATCGATTACCTTGGGAATTAGTTCTAAAGTCAAGGAACTAAAAGCCAAGGGCGAAACCATTATCAACCTAAGTATCGGTGAGCCTGACTTTTTAACCCCTGATAAGGTAAAAGAAGCTGGAAAAAAGGCCATCGATGACAACATCACCAAATATGATGCAGCCAGTGGGAATCTAGAACTAAAAAAAGCCATTTGTGAAAAACTAGAAAAAGAAAATGGCCTACACTATGACACCGATCAAGTTGTGATCTCCAGTGGCGCAAAACACTCCATCACCAATGCCCTTCTGGCAACCATTAACCCGGGAGATGAAGTCCTGATTCCTATCCCCTACTGGGTCAGCTACCCAGAAATGGTACGTCTTGTTGGTGGTGAACCTATACTGGTTCAGACGAAAAAAGAGAATGGCTTCAAAGTAACTTTAGAAGACATTGAGCCACATCTTAGTGATAAAACAAGAATGATCATTCTCACCAATCCCAGCAATCCAACAGGAAATGTCTTCAACAAAGAAGAACTTCAAAAACTTGTTGGCGCTTTGGTGGAGAAAAACATTCTTATTCTAGCAGACGAAATCTACGAAAGAGTCGTCTATGATGAGCCCTTTACATCCATCCCTACTCTTTCAGAAGACATCTATAACCATACCATTCTCATCAATGGACTGAGCAAATCTGCTTCCATGACGGGATGGCGTTTGGGTTATTCAGCCAGTAATAAAGAACTTGCAAAGGCCATGGGTAGCATTCAGTCCCATCTAACAAGCCACCCATCCACCATTACCCAAGCTGCTTCCATTACTGCACTTCGTCAATGTGATGAAGAAATCAAACATATGGTAGCTACCTATAAAGAGCGAAGAGATCTCATCTTGGATTTCTTTAAGGACTGGGGTCGCTTAGACATCATTCCTCCTGTAGGTGCCTTCTATGTCTTTGTGGACATCGGTCCTTTAGCAGAAAAAATAAAAGAGGATTCACTGTCTCTTAAAGTATGTGATGACATGATCGAAGAGCATAAGGTTGCTTTTGTACCAGGCATTGGCTTTGGTCAAGATGACTTCCTGCGCCTGAGCTATGCTGCCAGTTTAGAAGACATCAAAGAAGGACTCAAGCGCTTTAAAACCTATGTGGAGAACCTCCTTGAAGATTAAAGAAGTCCTGGAAACTCCCCTTCAGTACCTCCATAC
>CAMFGQ010000044.1 GCA_945950065.1 uncultured Clostridia bacterium | reverse complement strand
ATGGTGGAGAAAGTGGAGATTCCCCTGGGTGTCAGTGAAGACTATCCCATGAAGGAAATCTATGAACAAATTCCCGCCCTTAAAGTCACTACAGTCAATGAAGAAGAAGCGAAGAAACAGCTCCTAGAGGATGACCTGAACATTGGCTACATTGACAGCAAGGGGGAACTACATGTAAGCAGTAGTAATTCCTACACCAATTATCTCTATCGGATTCAAAGAGAGGTATTGCAGGCGGGAATGCTATATGAAATGGGCTATACACCTAACTTTGCATCACAGATTAAGATGGAGGAAGAAAGCACCAATACAGTGGTGATCTTCATCTCGGCGATATTGGCCATGACCTCGGTGTACAGTTACTTTTTCGGGACAAACTTTATGATTCTCTACCAGGCTAATCTTTCAACTTTGGGACTGCGCCTGACCATTAGTCCATCGAAAAAGAGTGTACAACTACTGGCCGCACTTCTGACTGGCATTGCTATTAATTTGAGCTTGAACTATATTACGATACTCTACTTAAAACTTGTCTTTAACTTGGATTTCTTACAAGACTTTTGGGGAAGCTTTGCTATCCTTCTGGCAGCCAACATCTTTGGAATGGGACTTGGAATTTTTATCGGAGCAGCCAATAAGCTCAATGAAAATACCAAGATCATGATCGGAACAGGTATTGGTATGTTCTTTGGCTTTACCTCAGGGATGATGAATGATAGCGTAAAAGCTGATTTCTTAGAGAAATTTCCAGTTCTGATGCGCTTTAATCCAGGAAACATCGTCAGTAGTACACTCTATCGCACAAACTTTCTAGGAAGTCGTGCTGGCCTGATGGAAGGAATCTTAATCCTACTGGGATTTGCACTTATTTTCTATCTACTGTCCTATGCTTCAATAAGGAGGAGAAAGTACGACTATCTTTAAATTGATGTTAACCCTTATGCGAAGAGAGTGGAAAAGTATTCTGCTCTATGTGATCATCTTTTTCTTCTTTACCATCATGAATGCACGGACCGCTTCAGAGAATAGTTTTTCTCTAAGCAGCTACAAAGTGGCTTTGGTTGATGAGCAACAGGATGAAGACAGTGAAGCCCTATACAACTATCTAGCTCAGCACCACAAAGTCGAAAAGGTGGAGCTTGATCCTATCACCGCCAAAGAACATGCTTATCTTGGACGCTATGACGCAATTCTCTACGCGAAAGAAGATGGCGTTCAGGCCCTGGCATCACCTTATTCAGCAAGAGGCTTTTCAGTAATCAGTGATACGGATAATTATCTCCGCTACAAGGAAGTTGTTTCTACTGAAGAAGAGCTGAACCAGCTGATGAACATTGATGTACCTGTACACTTTGAGGTTGCAGAGGTGGATACAGACTATAAAGTTACATGGACCAAGTACTTTTTCCTTTATTCAGGTTACATTATTTTAGCTGTGGGGATCTTAGTTGTCGGACATACCATTATCGATATGTCAAAGGAAGAGATTTATTTACGAACAAAAATCTCCCCTGTTTCATCGGTAAGATTGTATGCTGAAACCTTACTCGCACTCCTCGTTGCCCTTGTTCTCTTTATCCTTTTTATAACCCTTGGGGGATCAGTGGTTCTGAAAACGTCCATCATTAATGCAGGAACCATTAAGTTCTTACCTGGAGTGATTCTTATGGGAATCAGCGGTATGGCTTTAGCTACACTGGTTGCCTCAGCATTTAAAAGCAAAGTGGTGGTTGGTGCTGTCAGTTCAGTTTTATCACTGGTTCTTAGCTTTATCTCAGGTATCTTTGTACCAGCTGAACTGCTACCAAACTCCATCCTCGCCGTTGGAAAGCTGTTTCCGCTCTACTATTATGTGCAGTATCTGGATAAGCAACGCATCTTTGATCTAGCTATGATTGTCCTGTTTATCCTTGTGTACCTTCTTCTTGGAATCTTTGTAACCAGAGAGAGAAGAAAAGCTCACTAGTAAAAAGCGATTTAAGATAAGGAGTAAAAAGCCCTCCTACGTGGAAGGCTTTTTTTCAGTCTATAGAGGCTAGAGTACATGTTTGTGCAGGGGAGGTAGCAAACAATTGTAACAAAGGATTTTTGTGTTGAAGATTGTTTTTGTGCTAAACTATCACCAGAGGTTCATCATGAAAAAACGATCAAAAGCTTTGCTTTTACTCTATATCCTTTTTCTCCTTTGGGTTGTTTTATTTAAAGGAGAGATTAATCTTAGTTGGTTAGATGACTGGAGCCTTGAGAGTTTGAAAAAAGGCGCTGGAGAGGGTCACTACAACTTGTTCTTCACCATTGATAACTTCCTCCATGCCTATTTACAGGGGAATTTGGATCCTTGGTATTTCTGGAGTAACATTTTAGGAAATATCTTGGTTTTTGTACCCCTTGGTTTCTTGCTAAGAAATCAAAACTATTCTTGGAAGAAGTGTCTTTTCTTTGGATTAGGCTTGATCCTTGCAATTGAAAGCTTACAGCTTGTCACGCGATTAGGCGTTTTCGATGTCGATGACATCTTGCTTAACGGGTTGGGTGTGCTCCTTGGCATCATGGCCCATGATTTACTGGTTTGGAAAAGGGGGAACTAATGCACTGGAATCGTCAGCAACGTCGTTTGCTCTATTTATTGGTTTGTTTTTTTATAATGTCCTTATACATGGCTCAACTTTCAAGGGTACTGGCTGTGCCCGTTCTCTATTTGCGACTGATTGGATTGGGGATTCTCATTGTCATGGGTAAAGTATGCCATCAAGAAGCTCTTCCTTGGCAGGTGCCCCTTTACATGGTCTTATACATTCTCTTGCATCTTATTCCTTTTCAACAGCAGTTTGGCTTTTTTTCCCCGCTGGCTTTTCTTCTTTCCTTCCTGGTGATGACAGTAGCCTTTATCCTTATATTTAAAGGAGACGAGGGAAGACAGATGTTAAAGGGGAACATTTTGAATCTCAATGCTGTCTTTGAGTCGCCATGGTCTTTTCCAAAGCGCTGGAATCAAGTGATCCCACTGTTTATCGTGGTATGTATTGTTTATTGGGTCCTTCGCTATGGGGTACTTATCGCTCATATGATGATGCCACAGTATTTGTTTTATATTGCGGTTCAAGCAATTCAGGTTACCTTTGCTTGCTTTACCATTCCGATCTTGTTCTTGAGAGATCGTCAGGAAAAGGGAGATCTCCTGATTATTCTCGGTCTCTGCTTTGGACTTTTTGGACGCTATCTCATTATGGGAAACTATTTATCCATTCTAATTTATGTTGCCGTCGGCTATCTTATGGCAAAAGCCACCTATGAAACAAAGGGAAGTTTGGCTTCTATACTGATGCTGTTTTTCTATTTCCTTCTTTTTCCCATCTAACTAAACACTAACAATCAAAATCAAGGAGTAAATCATGCAGCAGAAGGCAACATTCTATTTAAATCAGATTTTAGAGAAATCTACGGAGGCCTTTGTCATGGTTGATAAGGAGGGCAAAGTCCTCCTATTAAGCAATGCTTATGCAGAATTTTTAGGCGTTGACAGGGACTGGGCAGTTGGTAGGCATATTACGGAAGTTATCGAAAATACCAGGATGCATCTTGTGGTGAAGACTGGAATTGCTGAACTAAACGCAGTCCAGAACATTAAAGGCCAACAGATGCTAGCCAATCGAATTCCCATCCGCCACAAGGGTGAAATCATTGGTGCCTATGGGCGTGTTCTTTTTCAGGATGTGAAGGAGATGGAATCTCTCCTCATGGAAATCCAGAACATGAAGAGTGAACTTAATCTCTATAAGGGAGAATTTGAGAGGAACTTACCTGAGCTGCACAGCTTGGAAAGCATTGTTTCCCGTTCAGCCGTTATGGAGGAAGCTAAGCGAAAAGCTTTACGTTACGCAGGTACGGATACAACCATTCTCCTTTTAGGAGAGAGTGGAACAGGAAAAGATCTTCTAGCCAGTTCTATCCATCAGATGAGTCCAAGAAGGGATAAGCGATTCTTAAAAATCAATTGTTCAAACATTCCTGAGAGTCTCATGGAAAGCGAACTCTTTGGATATATTGATGGTTCTTTTACTGGTGCTTCCCGTGGTGGAAAGATCGGAAAGTTTAAGGCTGCAGAAGGTGGTACCATCTTTCTCGATGAAATCGGGGAGCTTCCTCTTTCCACACAAGCTAAGTTATTACGGGTACTCCAAGAGAAGGTTATCGAACCCTTAGGGAGCAATGATCCACAAAAGGTAGATGTACGTATTATTGCGGCTACCAATCAAGACTTAGAGGAAATGGTAGAAAAGAAAACCTTTCGCTTAGACTTATACTACCGACTCAATGTACTGACCATTCACTTGCCACCACTTCGGGAACGCTATGGTGATCATGCTTTACTCTCTACCGCCCTCCTGGAAAAAATCTCACAGCGTATGGATAGGGGGAAGATTGATGTGTCCAAGCAGGCGCAGCATTTTTTAACGCATTACCAGTATCCTGGTAACATTCGTGAACTTGAAAACATCCTGGAGCATGCACTGATGAACTTGGATTTTGGGGAAACCATAATTCGTCCAGAGCATCTACCTGCTCGGGTGACAGGATATATACACAATTTCGGGGCGGTTAGTCTGCATCAGACGGTGGAGATGGTCGAGAGAGAGTCTCTGGTTCATGCCCTGGAACTTTATGGCGGGAATAAAGCAAAGGTTGCCCGTAAACTGGGCATGAGTCGAACGACTCTTTATTCGAAACTCAAGCGCTATAACATCGAAGTGTAAAGAAATCTGTACACATTAGTTAAATCTTTTTAAGAGTGTCCATTTCTACTACAATTGGTCATAGGAAGGACAAGAAAGTGTTCTGTTACTGGACACTTTCTTGTCTTTTCTTTATCTATGTACTATGTTTTTCTTTCAAATTCCAAGGCTTAGAGCTGCTTCTTGGTTTTTTCCTTTGGCATCACATTTGCGTTATAGAAGGCGACAACGTCACTTTCATCAAAAGATGACTTTTAAGAAGCAATGGATCTAAAGGAGGACCTATGCTAACAGACAAAGTAGCCCTGATTACAGGAGCAGCCAGTGGGATCGGACTTGCCATGAGCCAAGCCTTTCGCGAAGCAGGTTGCAAAGTAGTTATGGCAGACGTAAACGAAGAAGCACTGACAAGAGAAGCTGAAAAACTAGATGCACTAGCTATCTGTGCAGACCTTTCTCTTGAAGTAGAGTGCAAAAGACTTGCAGAAGTAGCCATTGAAGAGTATGGCGGAGTGGACATCCTCATCAATGTGGCAGGTATTCAAAAAGTCGTACCCATTGAAGACTTTCCCGTGGATACCTGGGATTTTATGATTAGACTGATGCTCAATGCACCTTTTTATCTCACCAAATACTGCTGGCCATCCATGAAAGAGAGGGGTTGGGGAAGAATCATCCACCTAAACTCCATTCATGGACTGGTTGCCAGTGAGTTCAAAAGTGCCTATGTAACAGCAAAACATGGACTGACAGGACTCACCAAGGTATCTGCATTAGAAGGTGGACCCTATGGCATCACCGTCAACTCCATTTGTCCTGCCTATGTGCGTACTCCTCTCGTGGATAAGCAGATTGCTGATCAAGCAGCTACCCATGGCATCGGTGAGGATGAAGTCATTGAAAAAATCATGTTGCAAAAAGCATCGATCAAGAAATTGCTTGAACCCAAAACTGTTGCAGATGTAGCTCTTTTTCTCTGCAGTGACAGTGCCTCACAGATTACGGGCATTACTTTACCCATCGATGGTGGATGGATTTCTGCGTAAATAAAATAAGGAGAACTTTATGTTAGGTATTATTCTTGCCCTGGTTGCCTTGATGTTTTTAGCTTATCGTGGTTATTCCATTTTGTGGGTAGCTCCTGTAAGTGCGATTATTTTGGGGCTAACGGGTGGATTGAACTTATTGACCATGTATAAAGACACCTATATGACGGGCTTTGCTGGCTATGTACAAAGCTGGTTCCCTGTATTTATGTTAGGTGCAATCTTTGGTCATCTTATGGATTACACAGGTGCAGCGAAATCAATTGCTCACTGGTTAACAAAACTGATTGGCCCTAAACGCGCCATCATCGGTATCGTGGTTGGTTGTGGTGTCCTGACCTATGGTGGTATTAGTTTATTTGTTGTTGTCTTTGCCATGTACCCTCTAGCACTGGAACTCTTCAGAGAGGCTAACATTACCCGTAAACTCATTCCCGGTGCCATTGCACTTGGAAGCTTTACCTTTACTATGACAGCCATTCCTGGTACTCCTCAAATTCAGAACATGATCCCTACCAAGTACTTTGGTACAACACCAACAGCAGCCCCCATTATGGGTAGTGTTGCGGCAATTCTTATGTTTATTCTCGGTGTCTCATGGCTGACCTATCGCCAGAAAAAGTTTGAAGCCAAGGGAGAGTTCTTTACTGAACCTAAAAATAGAGAAGGCGAAGTGGTAGATTATGCTGCACTTCCCAATCCTTATCTCTCCATGCTTCCACTGATTATGGTCATTGCACTGATGAATGTCCTCAATAGCTTTGTAAAGGCTGGAAGACTAGAAATGGATGCTGTGGGCACATTGATTATTGCCCTGATTGCAGGCATTGTTCTTTCCATGGTGCTGAATCCTGGAAAACGCCTTGGCTTCACCAAGTCAGTCAGTGCTGGTGCAGCTGGAAGTATGACAGCTATCCTCAATACTGCAGCTGCAGTAGGCTTTGGTACAGTTGTGAAGAGTGTTCCTGGTTTTGCTGAACTCACAAGAGTGTTACTCAACATTCCTGGCACCCCCTTAATATCTGAAGCCGTAGCCGTTAACCTTCTTGCTGGTGCTACAGGAAGTGCATCTGGGGGTATGAGTATTGCATTAGAAGCCCTTGGTGGCAAATACTTGGAGATTGCACAAGCAACAGGAATCAGCCCAGAAGCCTTCCATAGAGTTGCATCCTTAGCATCAGGTGGACTGGATACACTGCCCCATAATGGCGCAGTCCTCACTCTTCTTGCTGTTACTGGTATGACCCATAAAGAAAGTTATATTGATATTGGGATGACCTCTTTGGTGCTTCCTTTGATTGCTTCCATTCCTTCCATCTTGCTTGGCAGCCTAGGCATCATTTAGGAGGACATTTTGCACATTAAAAAGATCGGCGTTGCAGGGAGCGGAACCATGGGTTCCGGAATTGCACAAATTCTAGCATCCAATGGCTATGAAGTCGTACTAAGCGACATTGACCAAAAATATCTGGATGTTGGAAGAAGAATCATAAACACCAACCAGAACCACTTAATGGCTCAAGGATTGTTGACGGAAGAGGGTGCACAAGAAACCCTTGAAAGAATCACCTTTAGTCTAGACAAAAAGGACTTTCATGATTGTCAGCTGATCATCGAATGCATCATTGAAAAGCTCCCCATCAAAATTGACTTTTGGAGGGAAGTGGAAGAGATTGTTTCACCAGAGACTATCCTTGCTTCCAATACATCTGGACTCTCTATCAATGCTATGAGTGTAGATGTTAAGGACAAGAGTCGCTTTATCGGAATGCACTGGTGGAATCCTCCTCATATTATTCCTCTCATTGAACTGATTAAAGGTGATGAGACGAGACAAGATGTGGTGGATGAACTCAAAGAACTAGTAGAAAGCATTGGAAAAGAATCGGTTACCGTACTCAAGGACGTGAATGGCTTTATCGGAAACCGCATCCAGTTTGCAGTCTTTAGGGAAGCACTGAAGATTGTTGAAGAAGGTATCGCTACAGTGGAAGATGTTGACAAAGCTATGCGCTTTGGCCCAGGATTTCGCTATCCCAGCATTGGACCTTTTGAGACAGCAGACCTTGGTGGACTGGATACCTTCACCTACATCTCATCCTATCTCTTTAGAGAGTTAAGTGATGAAAAAGGTGTTCCCAAACTCCTTCAAGACAAAATGGATGCTGGAGAACTAGGTGTTAAAAGCGGAAAAGGCTTTTACGATTACAGTGATGGCAAGGGCGAAGAAGCCATGGCCAATCGAGACCGTCGTTTCTATGAACAGATGAAAATCAAGTAAATGAAATCAATCCCTCTAGAGGACTCCTGCATCGCCAGGGGTCTTCTTTTTATCATTCTTTTGGTATACTAATAGAAATGGAGGAAGCTATGATTAAGTTAATTGGAATTGAAAAGATGAGCACTTCCCAGCGCCTTTCTTATGCAAAACTTCTCCTTAAAGGCCAAGGAGAGACCGAAACCCACCCCAGAGCCATCGAGGCAAATGCCTCAGCTATCCTGATGGCAGTTCTAGAGGGTCTCAACTGGGCCGGTTTCTACTGGGTGGAAGGTGAAGAACTGATCCTCGGATCCTTTCAAGGCCTTCCAGCCTGTACTAGAATTGACTATGGAAAAGGAGTTTGCGGCACTGCTTGGAAAGAGAACCAAAACCAGCGCGTCGACAATGTAGAGGAGTTTCCTGGACACATTGCCTGTGATAGTGCCAGCAGGTCAGAACTGGTAATCCCCATTCGAAAGGGTGAAGAGGTCACGGGTGTTCTTGATCTGGATAGTCCCTATCTTGGGCGCTTCAGCGAAGAAGATGAAAAGGAACTCAGTGAATTTGTGAGGATCTTGGAGAATCTGCTATATGATGGAAACCAATAAACTGCTTCTAAGAAGAACAAAACGAGAAGAACTGCCTAGACTAATGGAGATTGAGCAGGATCTCGAAAATCGTCCTGAGCTTTTTGTCAGTACACTTGAAGAGCATGAGTATCATCGAACAAGTGATGACTATCTTCTCTTCTCTATCCTCGAAAAGGAAAGTGAAGAGATGGTGGGCTATGCCATGATCCAGCTGGATCATCATTCCAAGACTTTTCTACTTCGAAGAATTGCCTTAACGAAGAAAAACAGAGGCTATGGAAGAAGTTCCCTTGCTGCTCTTCTCAAGTATTGTTTTGAGCAAACACCAAGTAATCGTTTTTATCTTGATGTCTACCCCCATAATAAGCGAGCGATTTATCTCTATGAAGAGCTAGGCCTTATCTGGGAGGGTACCATGCGAGAAAACTATTTTTATGAGGGAGAGTTTCTCGATCAAAGGCTCTATTCCATGCTGCGAAAAGAGTACGAGAAGAAGGATCTTGTAAATCGACCTTTTGGGGAGCTTTAATCGTGCATGATCTTGTTAGTCTTGGAATCATCTTTATTCTGCTTCTTGTTCTCATGGCAAGAAGAGTTCCCCTCTACCTCTCCATGGCTTTGGGAATTTTTCTTGGTTTTGTGTTGTTTCGATTGAATTTTAGGGAGATAGGGGAGATTCTGCGAAAAGGAGCATTATCAAGGTCCACACTCTATCTAGTGCTTGCTTTTTATAGCATTACCTTTCTACAGAAGATGCTAGAAAAAAGAAATCATCTGCAGCTAGCAGAACATTCCTTAACAAGGCTATTTGGTTCCAGGCGGATCAATGCAACTCTAGCACCTTTTACCATTGGACTTTTACCCTCTGTAGGGGCCGTACTGATTGCAAGACCCATTGTCGATAATGCTGCAGGGGACAGTTTAACCATTGAAGAACGCTGTTTTGTCACCAGTTTCTATCGGCATATTTCAGAGGCCTTCCTACCCACCTATGCAACCATCATCCTTGCCATTGAACTTTCAGGTGTTTCCATGCCTGGTTTTGTGTTTGCGATGTTGCCCGTTGTGTTTCTACTCTTTTTTCTTGGCTTTGTTTTTTATGTCAGAAAGATTCCCAAGACAAAGAGTCTAGAGGGAGTGAATAAGAAGGAAGAAGTGAAGAATCTCTTTATCAGCCTTTGGGCAATTGGAGCTTCCATTGTGTTGATTTTGAGTTTAGGAATTCCAGTACATTATGCGGTGATTCCAGTTATTCTTCTTTCTATCCTTGTCAATGGCTTTAGCTTCGAAGAGCTGCGTCCTATGGTTTTATCTGCCTTTGAAACAAAGCTGATCCTCACCACCTTTGCCATCATGATTTTTAAGGAGATGCTTGTGTTTACAGGGGTGATTGATCAACTACCTGAGCTTTTCCAATCCTTTCCATTACATCCAGTCATTATTTTTGGACTTATTTTCTTTTTGGGCAGTATACTGGCTGGAACCCAGGCAATGGTGGCCATGATGCTTCCAGTGGTTACAACCAGTCTAGGGAGTCATTTGGGTCTACTAGTCTTTATTATGAGCATGACCTTTATTGCAAGTCAGGTGTCCATCACCCACATTTGTCTTGGTGTGATTTGTGAAGATTATGGTCTGCCCTTTACCTCACTTGTTCGTAAAACACTGCCTGTGATGATTTCCTTTATTTTCTTGAGCAGTGCTTACAGTTATTTACTTTATCTGCTTTTTTGATAGGAGTGTTGAGTGAGGCCAAGGGGTGTATAAAGAGATTGTAGTAAGGTAAGGAGAAAAAAGA
>CAMFGQ010000043.1 GCA_945950065.1 uncultured Clostridia bacterium | reverse complement strand
CGACGCACTTTATTGGAGCGAAGGCAGCGTGAGCATACTAGTTCGCGACGAACGCTATCTTTATCATCTAGGATACGTACACGTCGTAAATTGGGTTTCCAAACTCTTTTTGTATGATTAAGGGCATGAGAAATCTGATTGCCACTGATATTGCCTTTGCCACAGACGAAACATTGACGAGCCATGTTTTCCACCTCCTTCTCAAGCATATACTGCTATAACATTGCCATTATAACAAGGAACAAGGGGGATGACAAGTTTTTTTTACTTGTATCTGGAAAAAGAATTCTTTACAATAGCTATGACAAGGAGGTAGGATGAAACAGTTTATCATGACCAAATATGGAAGAATAGAAGTTGAACGCAATGTGGTGGAAGAAGTAGCCAAGAAGGCTGCCACCCAGTGCTATGGAGTCTTAGGAATCGGTGGTTTCAGTGCCAAGGACTCCGTTATGAGCAAGTTTAAGAAAGAAAAACCCACAGGTGGGGTTCAAGTACGCGACGGAGAAGAAGGCTTGATTCTTGACCTTTTTGTCAGATTGCAGTATGGTGTCCGTACAACTGCTGTAGCGCAGAATATTATGGAAACAGTTAAATATCAAATAGAAAGCATTTTAGACTTAGTGGTAGAAGAAGTCAATGTCTTTGTCGAGAATATTAGCGTAGGTGAATGATGGATAACAAAGTATTAGACGATAAACAATTGAGAGATATGCTGGTTTCTGGTTATCATAAACTCAGCAATGATAAGGAAATGGTCAATGGCCTCAATGTCTTTCCTGTCCCTGATGGGGATACAGGAACCAACATGAGTCTGACCCTAAAAACAGCAGTAGATGTGCTAGAAAAAGACAAGAGCACCAACACGGGAGATCTACTTCGCAGTTTCTCAAAAGGATCCTTAATGGGTGCTAGAGGAAACAGTGGTGTGATTCTTTCCCAGATTTTTGGTGGTCTTGCACGTGGTGCAGAACAAACCAAAACCTTAGACATTCCTGCACTACTTAAAGCACTAGAGTCTTCTGTTGAAGTTGCCTATAAAGCTGTTATGAAACCCGTAGAAGGAACCATTCTTACTGTCATCCGTCAAGCCACCCAGTGGATGAAGGAAGTAGAAGGTGTAGAAGACCTGACTATGGTTGAGTTCTTTGCACTGCTGGTTGACAAAGCAAAGACTTCCTTAGAGGGAACACCAGAACTCCTCCCGGTTCTGAAAACCTCCGGTGTTGTGGATGCAGGAGGACAAGGACTGGTATCTATTTTTGAAGGTTTTCTCTCATCCCTTAAAGGTGAAAAAATCGCCTTTACGGAAGAAGTAAAAGAAGAGCAACAGCAATTCAAACAACAGCCAACAGACATTCGCTTTGCCTACTGTACAGAATTTATTCTACGTGCAAAAGAAAAAAGCAACGAAGAACTCCGAGACAAAATACTTGGCTACGGAGACAGTGTTGTCTTTGTGCAGGATGAGGACATCGTCAAGATTCATGTCCATACCAATCATCCAGGTGAAGCCTTAGAAACTGCGTTAAAGTATGGAATGCTACTCAATGTCAAAATCGACAACATGAAGCTCCAGCATGAAACCATTATGGGTGTTCACCATGATGATGACCATGGTATCCTCCATGAGGAGTTGCCCATGGAAGAAAAAGAATTTGGCATCATCACCATTGCAGCGGGCAAAGGGTTTAGTGAGATCTTTACAGATCTAGGTGTCGATGCGGTGATTGAAGGTGGACAGACCATGAATCCTTCAACGGAAGACATTTTGAAGGAAGTGGATAAACTTCATGCGAAGCATATCATTATCCTTCCTAATAACTCCAACATTGTACTGGCTGCAAAACAAGCTCAGTCCATGAGCGATAAAGACATCTATGTGGTTGAATCCAAGACAGTTCCTCAGGGCATTTCTGCCATGATGGGTTTTTCTCCTGACCAAAATTTAGAAGAAAACCTAGAGTCCATGGAGGAATCTCTTGATATCTCCACCATTCAGATCACCTATAGTGTTCGCAATACGAAGATCAAGGACTTTGTTATCAAGGAGAAGGACATTCTCTGTATTAAAGATGGAGAGATTGTTGCTGTAGAAAAATCTCCTGAAAAGGCCTTGCGCAAGGTCTTGGAACTCTTCAGTCCATCCTATGATCTCATAACGGTTTACCTTGGTGAAGATGCGGACTACAACAAAACCCGCCGCATCATGGAAAACATCGAGAAAAATTATGAGGATGTAGAACTAGAGCTCTATGAAGGGGATCAGCCAGTATACTACTATATTTTATCCTTAGAATAGAGCCTGCGGCTCTATTCTTTTTTAGGAGACTTGTGTGAAGCTTACAGACATTAAGGGTCTTGGTAAACGAAAGCAAGAGATCCTTTCATCCATGGATATTCATACACCCCTAGATCTTCTCTACCGATTTCCACTTCGTTTTGAAGATCGACGTCAACCCTTAGACCCCTTTGCCGGAGCTAAGGGTAGTTTTCGTGGTCGACTCATCAGCAAAGAGAAGTGGAGATCAAAAGGTGGACGAGACAGTTTAAAACTCCATCTTGCTTGGGAAGGCTTTGTCATTGAAGCGCTGTTTTTTCAAGCATCCTATCTGGATCGCTATTTTCGTATAGGCGAAGACTATCTCTTTTATGGTGAACTTCAGCGAACAGGTCCTCGCTTTTCTATGATCCATCCCAGTTATGCCAGGGGAGATGATAGGAACTTCTTCTCTTTGATTCCGATTTATGGTTACCGTAAAGGTCTTTCTCAAAAAGACTTTCCTAACTTTGTCAAACAAGCCTTTGAAGGACTTCAACTTGAAGATCCTCTTACAAAGGAAGATGTAGACAACTGGAAACTCATGGGTTACAGGGAAGCCTTGATGGAAATGCATTTTCCTACCTCTAGACAAGCCTATGCCCAGGCAAAATATCGCCTGATTTTCAATGATTTCTTCTTCTATCTTCTAGCTAGAAGGGGAGATGAACGTCCCAAGACCAAGAAGATCAAATCATTATCGATTGAAGATTTTTTAGCGAAAATATCCTTCGAGCTAACAGAAGATCAACGCAAAACCATTCAAGATATGCAGGATGATTTTGCATCGGGCAAACAGATGCAGCGTCTTGTGCAGGGTGATGTAGGCAGTGGTAAAAGTGTGCTCGCTTATTTTGGAGCATGGAGAATGCTAAAGGAAAAGAAGCAAGTAGCCTATATGGCACCTACTGAACTCCTGGCCAGGCAGCAGGCTGCCAGCTTGGATGAACTTTTTCCTGGTGAAGTTGCGCTACTGATTGGGTCGACTAAAAATAAAGATCTTTTGTATTCCAAGATTGCCCAAGGGGAAGTAAAAATCCTTGTGGGTACCCATGCTCTCTTTGAGGAAGTGGTGGAATTTAAAGAGCTAGCCCTGGTTATCATTGATGAGCAGCAGCGCTTTGGTGTAGGGCAACGAAGTCGCTTGCATCAAAAGGGTGAAGATGCTCATTTACTTATGCTCAGTGCTACACCCATTCCTAGAACTCTATCCATGATACTCCACCAAAATCTCGACATTAGCTATTTAAAGACAAAACCTCCTGGACGACAGGAAATTAGGACGAAGATCGTCTCACCAAGAAAACTGGATGAGGTCTATGAGCACATTAAAAGAGAAATCAGTGAAGGAAGAAAAGCCTTCGTGGTATTTCCGCTGATTGAAGACAGTGAGGTACTTCAGGCCACTTCCTTAGAAGAGGGAGTGAAGGAGTTAAAGAAGATCTTTGGTAAAAAGCTTGGTGTTGTTCATGGTAAAATGACTTCTGATGAAAAAGAAGAAGCACTCCTTGCCTTCAAGAAAGGGGAGACCTCGGTACTGGCTTCTACCACGGTCATTGAAGTAGGCATGGATATTCCAGAAGCCACGATTTTGCTGTTACAAAGTGCCCAGCGCTTTGGGCTTTCACAGATTCACCAAATTCGTGGTAGAATAGGAAGAAATCCCTATCCCTCTACTTGTTATCTCAGTGTGGATGGGGAGGTGCCAGAGCGTCTTCATATCCTGGAAAAGTACAGTGATGGCTTTACCATCGCAGAAGAGGATTTACGCTTAAGAGGCCCTGGAGAGCTGCGAGGTTCAGCACAGAGTGGCAGCTATGATTTTATTGTTGCTGATCTAGTGCGACACCGAGAGATCTTAGAACGTGTCAACAGTTTACTGACTGAAGAAGTGGTGAAAGCTTATCAACAGATGCAGGAGAGAATAGAACTATGAGAGTCATTGCAGGAACAGCTAGGGGAATCCCTTTAGAAACCATCGAAGAATCGACAACTCGCCCTACAGTAGATCGGGTGAAGGAGAATCTCTTCAATATTTTGATGCCCTATCTTCCTGATGCAGATGTTTGCGACTTCTTTAGTGGCTCAGGCTCACTCTGTATCGAAGCCCTAAGTAGGGGAGCAGCATCGGCATATTTTGTGGAGAAAAATCCCAAAGCCATGGCTGTCATCAAGCGTAATCTAAAGAAGACGAAACTTGAAGATAGGGCTCATCTATACCAAGGAAGCTACGAAGAGGCCATTGCTTATTTTGATCAAAAGGGCTTGTCCTTTGATATTCTCTTTTTAGATCCACCTCATGCCTCGGACTTTGCTAAAGATGTCTTAAAGAGGATAAAAAATTTAGACATTTGTAAAGATGATGGTATAATCATAGTCGAACATCACACAAAGCAAGTGTTTGAAGAAGAGATAGCAGGCTTCTGGCGCTATCGCCAGAAGAAGTACGGAAACACAACACTTAGCTTTTACACGAGGAGATAAGATGAATCTACTGTATCCGGGTAGTTTTGATCCGATTACTTACGGCCATCTAGACATCATTGATCGTGCAAGTAGGATTTCTGAAAAACTCTATGTAGCCATTATGATCAATCAGAGTAAGAAACCTATGTTTACACTGGAAGAAAGGGTAGCCTTAATCGAATCTTCTACGAAACACTTACCTAATGTTGAGATTATCAAGTTTGAAGGCCTGCTGGTTAGCTTATTTGATCAGTATGATATTCAAGCAGTTGTACGTGGACTTCGAGCTGTATCGGATTTTGATATTGAATTCCAAATGGCCCAAATTAATAGACAGATGAAAGAACAGGCGGAAACACTCTTTATGATGACAAGGCTTGAGTACTCCTATCTGAGTTCAAGCATTGTAAAAGAACTATTCAGCCTTGGAGCTGCCATAGATGGACTTGTACCACCTGAAGTAATTAAGGCAATGAAGAAAAAGGAGACAAAATGAAAGTACTAGAATTATTAGAAGATTTTCAAGCAAAGGTTGATGCAACAGCAAATTTCCCCATGAGTAAAAAGATTTTATTGGAGCGTGATGAGGTAGAATCTCTTCTCTCCAACGTACAAACCTTTTTACCTGATGAAATGAAGCACGCGAAATGGATTAAGGAAGAGCGCGAAAAAATTCTTGAAGAAGCCCATAAAGAAGCAGAAGAGATTATCCAAAATGCCAAGAAAGAAGAACGCGACATCATTGCAGAAGCGAAAAAACAATTTGAAGCCCTAGTCAATGAAAACGAAGTTCTTCGTGAAGCGCAAGAGCGCGGTCAAGATGTACTCCATCAAGCAAGAAGTGAAGCAAGAGATGTTCGCATGAACAGCTACCAGTATTCTGAAGACATGCTGCTTGATCTAAAAGCAGGCTTAGAAGCAAAGCTAGAAGGCGTTCATCGCGATCTTCATAGCCTACAAGATTTCCTACAAAAATAGAGCACAGTTATTCTGTGCTCTTTTCTTCTTCAATAATGGCTCCACCACTGGAGCTAATCTCTACCTCATCCAACCAGACCGTTCCTTCACTATCTGGAAAGCGGATACGCAGTTCATTGATTTCTTCCGTGGGCATTTCCAGCGAGAGTTTATTCCAGGCCTTTGTCTGGATAGGCAGACTTACTGTTTTCGTACTGATCTGGGCTCCAGACTGGTAGCCTGAAACTTCTAAATTGATTTTGTTCATCTGATCATTTTTTAACTTGAATTCCACTAACAGAGAACCCTTTAAATAGATGTTGGTAATGCTGGCTACACTTGATGCGTTCTCAAGGACAAGGGATTTGTTTCCTTCTGAATAGATCTCTTCATCAAAGCGTGGGTTTTTCCATTGGAAGAAATCTAGATTATCGACATCCTTCTGATAATATTTTTTCGTAAACCCTTCTTCGTAGGGATCACTCCATTTTCCTTTCGAGTCTTTTAGCTCCAGTCGTACCAGATAATGACCTTCCTCGGGAAGGAGGAGATTCACCAGCTCAGTATTTTCTTCTTTTAGAAAGACGCCATCTTTTAGGATGGTCCATTTTTTTTCTAAAATATGCATGTTGGTAGGAACATAACTCTGATCCACCACCAAGACATTATCTGCTCGGTCAATGATGTTAAAGAGGGGAGTGACACGATCCTGATCCGAGGCGCGTAGTCCTCCTAAGAGAGAAACAAAACCTACACCTAGTAAAACAAGGAAGATCCCAGCGATGATGACAAACTTTAGATTGATGTGTTTAAATTCCTCCCAAAATTTCTTTTTGGGACGCTCTACTTCTTCTGGTTTAAAGGCCTCCTCAATGAAAAGATCCTTGATGTAGATTTTCTTAATGTCCTCTTCAATGTCTTCAAAGGTGGTAATGTCATCCCGATCGGGTAGTCCCCTAAAATACACCCTAAAGTTAAAGAGAGAAACATCTTTCCCTATAAACTCAAGGAGTACATTGCTGATGCCAAGACGTAAATGATGCATGGTGAGGGGGTAGTCGAAGACATAATCTTCTATAATCAATACACCCCTATGCATCAACTCTCCGTCGACAAGATAGAAGTTCTCTGGTCGAATGAGATTGATCTGGATGAAGATCGGTAAACCTTCAAACTCTTTGATGATTTTGAGGTATTTACCGATGATTTCTACTTTTTCTGAAGGACTGAGATCTTCACACTCCAACATAGGCTGGCCAAGAAGAACGGGACTGATGAATACAGCTCGGTCATCCAGTAGATCAAAATCAGAGAGATTGGGTAAATGAAGACGTACTTTGCGTAGCAAAGCTTCATTAATCTCTTCACTAAAATAGATTTCATTTCGAATATAATGACGGCTCATCATGGAGATGCGTTGATGTTTGCCGCTAAGATTTACTTTACTATTTTTCATTGAAAAACAACTCCTTCGTGGTAGACTTATTATAGCCTATGACCATGGCTTTGTGAAGAAGACTTATGAACTAGATGAATTTGAAGAGGTTGATTCATCACTTAAATAGAAAGGGATGTTATGGCTTCGATTCTACACGCTTCAGATTTTCATTTTGGGGCTAAATATAAAAACTATCCTCCCTCTTATCGGGAGCTTTTAGAAGACTATCAAAAGCAGTGTTTGACCAAGCTTATAGATACTGCAGTTGAAAAAGAAGTGGATGCCATTGTCTTTGCTGGTGACTTTTTTGATGAGAACAATCCAAAGGAGTCTTTAGTTCATTTTGTAGAGAATGAACTTACTAAACTGGAAGAAAAGGGCATCAAATTTATTCTTGCCTTAGGAAATCATGACTATGCTTTCGATCAAAAGAGGCTGGAGTCTCCTAGTTTAGTTATCCTCCCATCTGATAGGATGGATTCCATCACTTTTTCCCAGTGGACACTCTATGGCATCAGTCATCAACTCCTATGGGATAAACGAAGACCTGCTCATCTCTTTAAAAAGGTAGATGACAAATTTTCCCTTGGACTCTTCCATTCAGTCCTTGGAGGGGAGAGAGAGGATTACCTACCCATAGATTTGGCTGAAATCGATACCATGGCCTTTGATTATCTAGCACTTGGACATATTCATCGCCCCATGAAGCTCTCTAGCCATTGCTTGGCCTATTACAGTGGAGCACTTTGTGGAGACCTCTATTCTGATGGAGGATTTTATCACTATGTCCTGGGTGAAAAAGAGGCTCTTTACATATCTTCGCCTCCTTTTCCCATTGAACTCATGCATTACGAGATCACTGATCTCCAAGAGGATCTCCTTAGCATCGAAGCTAGAGAAAAGGAAGAAATCTATCTAATCCTTGAGGGGAGCCTGGATGCCAAGGAAGAATTGATGCTGGAACACTGGAAAAAGAATCAAGACTTCCCCATAGAGGTTAGAACAGTTAGAAAACAAAAGCAGGAGCTTTCACCGCTGTTAAGAACCTGCAAGAAGATCATTGAAGAAGATCTTCATCAGCTTTATGAAGAAGATTATTTAGAGTGGGAGAGAGAAGAGATTCATGCTTACTTTTCAACAAGACGTGAAGAACTCTTTGAGGAGCTTCTCAGACTCTATCAAGGAGAGAACCATGATTAAATCCATCCATCTCAAATCCTATGGTCAGTTTGATGATCTAAAACTTCACTTTACTTCGGGCATCAATCTCATCTATGCCGAAAATGAAGGTGGTAAAACCACTCTCTTTTCTGCGCTGGAAAGCGGACTTTTGGGCTTTATTCCTGCTGGAGCGAACCATCCTTATTTTCCATGGGAAGGGGAGGAATTGTCCCTTGAATTGAAGTTATCTGATGGTAGAACCATTCTAAGAAAATTAAGGGGTTCTATAAGTGGTTATCTTGAGGAAGATGGGAAGATTATTACTCTCGCCAACCAGCCCTTGGAAGGACTCTCTAGACAGTACTTTAGAGACTTTCATCTCCTAGAAGCAGAGGATCTACTGAGTCTTGAGAAAAACTCCATGGATCAAGTCCTGGAGATGCATCTACAGAGTCTTTATTCTGGTGGAGGCATGTCTCCAAAGGCCATGATGAAACTTCTTGAGGAGAAGAGGAGTAACCTGTACAAAAAACGAGGGACCAATTATCAACTTTATGCCATCGAGCAAGGACTTGCTGACTACAGAAAAGAAGAATTAGCTTATGCTGAGAAAGAAAAGCAAGTAGAAGGAATCAAACAAGAACTAGATCGAGTAGAGGAAAAGCTACAAAGTTTCCCTCAAGACGAAGAAAAGCCCTTCTATCCAGAGCTCGCAGAAAAGATAAGTAGAGAAGACCTCCAACGAATAAAGGAACTGCATCAGGAAGAGCTGAACATAAAGAAACGAGAAGAAGAAATCCATGGCAAGCTTGCAGAAGTAAGTGGCTCAATAGCGGGTTCACCTCGCATTCGCATCCAAAAGGCCTATGGCTTGGAGGATCGAAAACAAGAGCTTCAACATCAAGAAGAGATCCTCATGGAGACCCTTGATGAACTAAAGAATAAGATCCATCGAACCCTAGGAATGTCCTCGGTAGATATGGAAAAACTGAGCCAGTTAAAACCCTTTACCTATAAAGGAGCCTTGTTTAGTTTTATGCTCATTCTTCTGGTGGGTGCCTTAGGGGCTCTTCTCCAACAACCTGCCATCCTGTCTCTGCTCTTACCTCTCTTACTGAGCTTTTATTTCTTTTTCCAGAGTTGGAAAAACCAGCTTCTAGAAGCTAGAATGCCTGGGTTTTTCTATGGTCTAAAGCAGCTTGATGACGTGGTGAGCTTGGTCAAGGAACGAGAAGAGAACGTTAAAGAAGCACAGGTGATCGAAGAAGAAAGAGAAGAACTACGTATAAAGGAACAGCAGTTTCTTCAAGAAGAAGACATAGAAGGAACTATGGATGACTTTCTCCAAGAAGAGGAGGAGAAGACACTTCATGTTTCGACTCTTCTCCATGAAAAAGAACAACTCGCAAGAGAAAAAGAACAACTAGAAGGAAAGTGGAATGAGAAGGACATCATCAAGAAGAGTCGACAACTTGATCTCCATCGTTTAGAACAGGATGTAGAAGGAAAAGAGAATCCATCTAAAGTGAAGGAATTACGCGATGAACTTCTAAAAAGACGCGCAGAACTGGACTTTGATCTTCAGGTTCTTCAAAGAGAACTAGAGAACAAACCAAAGGGCAAAGATGAACTACTAGAGAAGAAGGCACTGCTCATTGAAGAGTATAACCGCTCACTGTTTTTGACGGCTCTGCTTGATAAGGGCTATACTCAATATCGAGATGAACTTTATCCAACCCTGCTTGAAAGAACCTCTTCTTATCTTCGTGCTTTCACAGGAGGCCAATATCAATCAGTGATGAACTCCAAAGAGAATGAACTCTACTTGCTTAGGGAGGATGGTGTTTATCCCCTTCGAGAGTCCATGAGTAAAGGCCTACGCAGTCAATTTTATTTGGCTCTTCGTCTTGCTCTTGTTGAACTCTTAGGCAGCGACATGCCTCTGGTTTTCGATGAGGCCTTTAGCAACTGGGATGAGTCTAGACTACTTCCCACCTTGAGAAAACTACAAGAATTACCCTTTCAGCAGTTTATCTTCACCTGTAAAAAAAGAGATAAAGACCTATTTGAAGAAGTACTGGCAGTCAAAGCCATTGAGTTATAGGAGAGAAAAGTGGATACCCAGCGATTAAAAATAGCCACAAGACTGACTCGCGTCAGTATGGCAACGAATTTATCACTTAGCATCATCAAGATTCTTTCGGGAATCGTCGGACATTCTTCCGTTATCATTGCAGATGGGGTAGACTCCCTGAGCGATACCTTGACCACTCTTTTGGCTTATATTGGGGTACGTGTATCGTCTAAAAGGGCAGACAAGAATCATCCCTATGGTCATGAACGCTATGAGGCTATCCTTGGAAAGATTCTTGCCCTCTTTCTCTTTGTGGTTGCTCTAGGAATCCTTTTTCAAGCTTGGGAGGAGTATAAGAATCCTCTTTCTAACATTCCTACTCTCTTTCCTCTAATAGCAGCCATATTGTCCATT
>CAMFGQ010000042.1 GCA_945950065.1 uncultured Clostridia bacterium | reverse complement strand
GATCATGAACTGGCTAAAGGGGAAATTACCAGTCCCTGAAGTTCTGTGTTTTGAGAAAGACGAGACATACGCCTATCTACTCATGTCAAAACTTCCCGGAAAAATGTCCTGCTCTCCGGAGTTTTTAAGTCGCCCCGAAGAATTGATTTCTCTTTTAGCAGAAGGGCTACAAAGACTTTGGCAAGTAGATGTCTCAGCATGCCCATTTAACAATGGTCTTGATGAAAAACTAAAGAAAGCAAAAGAAAGAGTTGAAAAAGGACTGGTGGATTTAGAGGACACTGAGCCAGATACATTTGGTGAAGGTGGATTTAAAGATCCTGATGAGCTACTACAGTGGCTGATGGCTCATCGACCTGAGGAGGAACTTGTATTTTCACATGGTGATTTTTGTCTTCCCAATATTTTTGGTTCCGAAGGTAAAGTTTCTGGATATCTGGATTTGGGAAGAGCTGGAATTGCAGATAAGTGGCAGGATATAGCACTGTGTTATCGTAGCCTTGTGCACAATTACCAGGGGAAATACGCAAATGGAAGAGTTAAAGAATCTGATCCTGAACTGCTCTTTAATAAACTGGGGATAAGCCCTGATTGGGAAAAGATTCGATACTATATCCTCTTGGATGAATTGTTCTAGCTCGTCTTTAAGTCCTTACATTTGATTCTCATGAAAGACATCTAGAACCATACAACATGTATCCTAGCATCTTTATAACAATGCCAAAGCATGAAAATATGAAGATGGCTCTATTACCTCAAGTTGTTTAGAAGCTAAGAAGCTCCTCGTTGACATTACTGTCTTATAGGACAAAGAAAGAAGCTACACCCCTTCAAGGACTTGACTGATTGATACGGAAAGAAATAGGGATAAGAATCATCCATAAAACACTAAAAGGACTTCAGTGATCCACTGATCAAAGAAGTCCTTTTGCTATGTACTATGTGCTATACTCTAAACCTATTGTGTTATAGAAGTTCATTCACTTTTCTTTTTAGCTAATCCGACGCTAATTTTCTTAAGATCCACCTTTTCTAGTCCTAATTCTTTTGCTCTAGCCTCGTCAATCAAGCCATTTGCAAAGAATTCTTTTTCAGTTAGCTCTTCTAGGTTTTCAGGTAATTCTTTTTGTATGATGTGTATCACCTGGGTTATGTCCTCGTCAGACATATCAGGAAAAATCTTATCTTTTTCTTCCGTTGTGTAGGCAATGATAATCTCTGGTGCAGGTTCTTCAGCCTCATTGGGAGTTTCAGTCGCATTTTCCGTAGGGTCTTCAGCTTGAGCTGATTCATCCTTTGAGCACCCATGATAAGAACCATCAAAACAGCTAAAAGCAGAATCAAACCTCTATGTCTTCTTCTAACTTTCATTTTCTCCTCATTCTTTCCAACATAAGGGTAACACTTTCTTTGGTATCACTATACCATACAGATCATGCTAATGATCAATATGGTGCCAATAGCAAAGTCAAGGGTGTGAACAACACAGTTCAACGAAAAAAGAAGCTTGTAGTAAGCTTCTTCTTTTGATTAAAGCATTTTTTCTTTTATATAATCGGTTAGATGCTCATCATCCACACTAAAGCAGAGGATAAACTCAGCTTCATGATCTTGACCTAGCTTTTCAATGCTTTGTAAGTATTCATCTAAAGCTGTAGGCTCTAAACTTGCGACATAATCAATGCCATCGATGTAGACTTTTTCTGTATCATAGTCTCCGGCTAAAATCCCACAGAGAAAACCATAAAGCAGTTCTGGATTGTTGATGTTAAAGTCGTCTTTATTGATAAAGCGGACATTACGATCCAATTCATAAATGTTTCGATTGTCATCATCGATAAAAAATAAACTGCCATGAGGATCTCTTGCTTCTTCATTTGCAAAATCGATCATCTTCTTGGTTTTTCCGGAACCTCTACCGCCGGCAACAATTTTTATCATTCTACACTCCTTTTTTCTAGGCTTTTGTAGCGGTTGCGTAGCTGACCACAAGAGCCACTGATATCACTGCCTAATTCTCTTCTAATTGTAACATTTATTCCATAATCTTCAAGGACTTTTTTGAACCTGTGAACATCTTCTGGTATAGACGTTTCATGTTTTCTCTCTTCCACTGGATTCAGCGGGATCAAGTTTACATGGAAATCCATACCCCTTAATCTTTCAGCCAATTCCCTAGCATGTTCTACATGATCGTTTGTACCCGAAATCAGTGTGTACTCAATGCTAACTCGTCTTCCCGTCCGTTCTCGATACTCCTTTAGGGCCTCAAGTACATCCTCTATGGGGTATCTTTGAGCAATGGGCATGATCCTTGTTCTAATGTCATCATTGGGTGCATGAAGACTCAGGGCCAGGGTTAAAGGAATGTTTTCCTTTGAAAGACGCTGAATCTCTGGCACCAGTCCACAGGTAGAAAGGGTAATGTGTCGTGCAGATAAATTTCTTCCTCTTGGATCGGTTAAAAGCTTGATAAAGCCCAGTACCTCGTCATAATTATCCAGTGGTTCTCCACTCCCCATTAGAACTACTCGCTGGATCTCTCCTACTCTTTTTCTTGATAGATAGTAGAGGCGTAGCATCTCACTTCTTGTGAGGTTGCGAACAAGCCCACCTAAGGTTGATGCACAGAAGTTGCAACCCATGGCGCAACCTACTTGACTTGGTAAGCAGATGGTCCAACCATAGGAGTACTTCATCAGGACGACTTCAATTAGGCTACCATCCGCTAGAAGATACAAAAGCTTTTGTGTGTCATCCAATTGACTGGTAAAGACTTTTTCAAGCGTTAAAGCTGGCAGGGGATAATCCTCTGCCAGCCTCTGACGCAGGGCTTTTGGCAGACTATGCATTTGGTCATAGTCTACGCCTTTTTCATGGAACCACTGAAAGAGCTGTTTCTTTCTAAAAGCAGCTTCTCCATAAAGATCCATTTCTAACAGTGAGTCATAATCAAGCCCTAATAAATCCACTAATAACCTCTTTTTACATCGATGAGATTTTCCAGGTCTTCACCTCGGATATAGCGTTTAAGATTGTCGTAAATAAAGTCATCTCTCTTTTGATCGACAAATTCACTGACCCAGGAAGTATGACCTGATAGATAGACATTTTCTTTATCCCATAGCGGGCTGTCTTCTACAAGGGGTTCTTCCTTGACCACATCAAGATGAACAGCTAGGAACTTGTCCAGATGCTTCATAAGCGCCTCTTCATCCATAACCTGGCCTCTTGAAATGTTGATGATCACAGAACCTTCCTTCATGAGAGAAAGTTTTTTCTCATCTATCAGATCTTCGGTTTCCTTGGTCCAAGGTAGAACAGGAATCAGTACATCGACATCCGGGAGGAAGTCCTCCACTTCATCAAGAGGAATAATTCTCTTGATGTATTCATTTCCCTGTCCACTGCTATTGGTGCCATAGATTTCGACATCAAAGGGAATCAGGCGTTTAGCAGCTTCTTGGGCAATGGTTCCTGTTCCGACAAAGAGAATTTTCTTTCCAGTCAGTCCTTGGATAGAAAACTCTTTCCACCAGCGATGTTCTTTTTGATACTGGTAGATCAGACGTGTACGCTTATAGCTTTCTAGAACCTTGAGGACAATCCACTCACCGATGGGGACAGCATAGCCCCCATGGTGATTGGCAATCATCAATCCATCAAATTTCTGTGACTCAAGATGATCAAAGCCTTGGCTTTGGAGCTGAATAAACTTCACATCGGTTTTGGATAAATCCACATTTTCAAAGGGATTAAATCCAACAACCACTTCCACGCCATCAAAATCATCCTGTGTAACATCTTTTTCCTTTTTGACCAAAAGCGAGTATCCTAGTTCCTCAAGTCTTTTTATGCCTTTATCGTCAATTGGTGTCGTATACAAACACTTCATTAGAATAATCCTATAATCTCCCCATCTTCCAGTACATCCATGTTGAGGGCAGCGGGGCGTCTTGGTAATCCTGGCATGGTCATAACAGCACCAGTAAGGGCTACAATAAAGCCTGCACCAGCACTTATGCGCAGTTCACGGATGTTTAGATCAAAGCCTTCTGGGCGTCCCAGAAGTGTGGGGTCATCACTAAAGGAATACTGGGTTTTTGCCATACAGACAGGCAGATGATCCAGGCCAATGGCTTGAATTTCTTTTAATTGTTTTTCAACAGCCTTGGTAAAGTGTACAGCATCTGCACCATAGATCTCTCTAGCAATGGTTTCGATTTTTTCTTTAATGCTTTGTGAACTGTCATAAAGTGGTGTATAGTTGCTTTCTTCTTTTTCCATGAGGTCAAGAAGAACTTTGGCCATCTCTTCTCCACCTTCTCCACCTTTAGCAAAGACTTGGTTGGCTGCAATGGGAATACCTTTGTCATTGACATAGTTATAGAGCCATTCCAGTTCAGCTTCGGTATCGGTTGGGAAGGTATTGATGGTCACCATGAGAGGTACATTGTATTTTTGCATGTTCTCGATATGTTTATCAAGATTCACCACACCTTTTTCAAGTGCCTCAAGATCTTCTGTACCTAAATCATTCTTGGCTTTACCACCATGCATCTTTAGTGCACGAATGGTAGCAACAAGAACGATGGCATCAGGCTTAAAGCCAGCCATAGGACATTTGATGTCAAGGAACTTCTCTGCTCCAAGGTCAGCACCAAAGCCTGCTTCCGTCACAACAATGTCTGATGTCATCAGACCCAGTCGTGTAGCAAGTACAGAGTTACAGCCATGAGCAATGTTTGCAAAAGGTCCACCATGAATAATGGCTGGGGTATTCTCCAGGGTTTGTACGAGATTTGGTTTCAGAGCATCTTTAAGAAGCAGAGCCAGTGCTCCAGTAGCTTCAAGCTCGCCACAGGTGACAGGCTCACCGCTACGGTTAAAGCCAACCACGATGCGCTCAAGGCGTACTTTTAGGTCTTCCATGCTATTGGCAAGACATAGAACCGCCATGATCTCGCTGGCAACTGTAATGTTAAAGCCATCTTCTCTAGGAATCCCATCAGCTTTGGTTCCAAGACCAACCACAACATTTCGTAGGTTACGATCATTCATATCCAGACAACGTTTCCACAGGATTCGATTCACATCGATGTCCAGGGCATTTCCACTGTGGATATGATTATCAATCAGCGCCGCTAAGAGATTGTTTGCAGCTGTCATGGCATGAATGTCCCCTGTAAAGTGGAGGTTGATATCAGCCATGGGAACAACTTGTGCGTAACCACCACCTGCAGCACCACCTTTAATGCCAAAGCAAGGTCCAAGGGAAGGTTCGCGAAGTGTTGATACAGCAGAGTGTCCTAAGCGATTAAGTGCCATGGACAGTCCCACATTCACTGTGGTCTTTCCTTCTCCTGCAGGAGTTGGTGTAATTGCGGTAACCAGTACAAGTTTTCCTTTTTCTTCCTTATCTTTGAGAGCATCTAGAGAGATCTTTGCTTTATAGTTACCATAAAGCTCAATGTCTTTCTCATCAATGCCCATCTTCAGTGCTAGATCTTTAATTGGTTTTAAGGTAGCTTCACTTGAAATTTGAACATCACTTTTCATAGATCCTCTTATCTACACGCTCTAATCGTGTTATCCATAAGCATGGTGATGGTCATGGGTCCTACTCCTCCTGGAACAGGTGTCATATAGGAGGCAACTTCTTCTACCTCTTTGTCTACATCACCATAGAGTTTACCGTCAACAGAGTTGATGCCTACATCAATGACAACAGCACCAGGCTTAACCATATCTTTGGTAATAAATCCTGGTCTACCCACTGCTACACAAAGAATATCTGCTGCTTTTGTCTTCTCAGCTAGGTCCTTTGTTTTGGAGTGAACTACGGTCACGGTAGCAGAACGGTTAATCATTAAACTCATCAGTGGTTTACCTACAATGTTACTACGACCAACGATGACGACATCTTTTCCTTCTACTGGAATATCGTAGTATTCTAAGAGTTGGATCACACCATGGGGTGTACAGGGTAGGAATCCACTTTCATCCCCTTGGAAGAGTTTTCCAAGATTATAGGGATGGAAACAGTCCACATCTTTCTCGGGAGCGATGGACTCTAAGACAACCTTCTCATCGATGCCCTTAGGAAGGGGCAATTGAACAAGAATACCATGAACTTCAGGGTCCTTATTCAGCTTATCTACAAGGGCAAGAACTTCTTCTTGGGGAGTATCAGCTGGCAGGTCATAACGAAGGCTTCCCATGCCAATTTTCTTGGCAGTACGCTCTTTTCCGCCAACATAGACCTTACTTGCTGGGTCTTCACCAACAAGAATTACAGCCAGGGCAGGGTGTTTGCCCTGGCTTTGTAATTCTTCAACTTGCTTTTTTAGTCCTTCTTGTAAGTGATCAGCGACAAGTCTTCCATCAATTTTCTTCATTTAACATATCCTTATAGGTCAAGATCAGTGCCTTGGCAGCATGGACCTCATCTACACGGCGTACAGGCGTTGTATGAGGAGCTTCTGCAAGGAGTTCGGGTGATTCCACGGCTTCCTTAGCAATGGCCTCTAGAGCCTCCATAAACTTGTCTAGGGTAGCCTTACTCTCTGTTTCCGTTGGCTCAATCATCATGGCCTCAGGAATGATCAGAGGGAAGTACACGGTAGGTGCATGGAATCCGTAATCTAAGAGTCTCTTAGCAATATCCAATGTGGTGGTTTTAGGAGAATCCTTGATGCCAGAAAGCACGAACTCATGCTTGCACACCTTCTCGATGGGCAGATTATAGGTTTTCTTCAAGCGATGCATCATGTAGTTGGCATTGAGCACTGCCATTTCAGAAGCATTGCGAAGTCCTTCACTACCCATGGTGCTAATGTAGCTAAAGGCGCGAAGCATAATCCCATAGTTACCAAAGAAGGCTTTCATCTTTCCAATGGAATCGGGATAGTCGTAGTTCAAAATATACTTCTCGTCTGTCTTTTCAAGCACAGGAACAGGAAGATAGGGCTTTAGGAATTCTTTTACACCAATAGGTCCGCCACCTGGGCCTCCACCACCATGAGGTGTACTGAAGGTCTTGTGTACGTTGAAGTGCATAACATCAAATCCCATGTCGCCAGGACGTGCTTTACCCATGATGGCATTCATGTTTGCTCCATCATAGTAGAGAAGTCCACCAGCATCATGGATGATCTGAGCTACTTCTTCAATATGGCTTTCAAAGAGTCCAAGGGTGTTAGGATTGGTCAGCATTAGTCCTGCTAGATTCTCATCTATAGCAGCTTTCAGCTCTTCTACATCTACACTACCCTCTTCATCAGAAGCTACTTCCACTACCTTGAATCCAGCCATGGCTGCCGTTGCAGGGTTTGTTCCATGGGCGGAGTCAGGAAGAATAATGACGTTGCGATGATCATCGCCACGCAGTTCATGATAGCGTTTGATGATCATAAGACCAGCTAACTCTCCATGAGCACCAGCTGCAGGCTGTAAACTCATGGCATCCATACCAGATACTTCAGCCAGGTATTCTTGCAGTTCATAAAGAAGTGCTAGAGAACCTTGTACGGTTGAATTAGGTTGATAGGGATGGAGTTTTGCAAGTCCTGGAATTCTCGCAATGTTCTCATTGATTTTGGGATTGTACTTCATGGTACAGCTACCAAGAGGATAGAATCCCTTATCAATGCTGTAGTTATTTAGGGACATGTTGAGATAGTGACGGATCAGATCGCCTTCACTGACCTCTGGCAGATCTAAATCTTCACGTAGAGGCACATCCTCATCAGCTAGATTCACTTCAGGAACATCCAATTCCGGTAGAGAATAGGCATATTTACCCGGAACGGAGTTTTCAAAAATCAAGCGATTATAGGTCATGATAGCCTCCTTACTGCATCAACATAGGCGTCCATTTCGGCCTTGGTGCGTTTTTCGGTGACTGCGATGAGAAGTTCACCTTCGCGTCCGCAGGATGCAAGATTAAAGCCTCCTAGGAAGCCTTCTTCTTCAAGACCTTTGAGAAGCTCTTTCACATCACCTTTGTATTTCAGTGAGAATTCTTTAAACAGGGGTGAAGAATAGACTTCTTCAAAGTGTCCTGTCGCAATCAGTTCTTTTTTCAGATAAGCTGCTTTAGATGCAGATTGAAGAGCTACTTCTCGTAGTCCCTTCTTACCGAGTGCTACAAGATAGATGCTTGCTACCAGCATGTTCAAGGACTGGTTCGAACAAATGTTAGAAGTCGCCTTAAAGCGTCTGATATGCTGCTCTCTTGCTTGTAGGGTAAGCACAAAGGCACGGTCTCCCTCAGCATCTTTTGTCAAGCCAACAAGACGGCCTGGCATTTTGCGCACATCTTTTTTCTTCAGTGCCATGATTCCTAGATAAGGTCCACCATAATTCAGACCATTTCCTAGGGACTGTCCATCAGCTACAACAATGTCTACTCCTTGGTTTCCTGGTGCTTCTAAAAGACCCAGAGAAATAGGATCAACATAGTCAATGCTCATGAGTTTGTTTTCTTTTGCAAAGTCAACCATTGCGGGAATGTCTTCAATGACACCGTAGAAGTTAGGATTCTGAACCATAATGCTTGCTGACTGATCATTGACCAGCTCAGCTGCTTTCTCATAGTCCGTACGTCCATTTTCCTTCAGTGGAACAAAATGAACCTCAATGTCTCTAAAGTGACAGTAGGTCTTGATGACGCCTTTTACTTCAGGATGTAATCCTTCACTGACAAGAATGTTGTCACTTTTGCGTTTTGAAGCTAAAGACAAAAAGGCGGCTTCAATAGCAGCATTGGAACCGTCGTACATGGAAGCATTGCTGACTTCCATGCCTGTAAGTTCAGCTACTAAGCTTTGGTATTCAAAAATTGCTTGCAGAGTACCTTGGGCAACCTCTGCTTGATAAGGTGTGTAAGAAGTATAGAATTCACTTCTTGAAATAACATGGTCAATGACAAGTGGAACAAAGTGGTCATAAACACCAGCTCCTAAGAAGCAGGTCAGATCATCTGTCGATTTATTCTTAGAAGCAAAATCTGCTGTTTTTCTCAGGAGTTCGAGTTCTGATAGTGCTCCGGGAATATTGAGATCCCCTTTAAAGCGAAGCTCCTGAGGAATGTCGACAAAAAGTTCGTCGATAGAAGAAATGCCGATATCCTTCAGCATTTCTTCTACGAGAGCACTACTCGTTGGAATGTAGCGATGCATTATGCCTCATCTCCGAGGAAGTTTTTATACTCGTCCTCGTCCATGAGTTCTTCTAGTTCGCTTTCGTCATTGATTTCAATGGCAACAATCCAATTTTCCATAGCATCTTCATTGAGAAGCTCTGGAGCATCTTCTAGTTCTTCATTTACTTCGACAACGATTCCACTAACTGGAGTAAAGAGATCAGAAGCACTCTTAACGGACTCGATAACTCCTACGCTATCGCCAGCGGAAACTTCATCATCTTCTTCAGGAAGTTCGACATAGACGATGTCACCTAGTTGTGACTGTGCATAATCGGAAATTCCCAAATACACTTTCTTTCCTTCAAGACGTACCCATTCGTGATCTTCTGTGAAAAATAAATTTGACATCATTTCCTCCATTTACTTCTTAGTATTCTTTTTTAGATAGTATTTATTGATTACTTTTGCCTTAGCTTTTTTCTTGCGGATGCCTACATAGACTTCGTCATCAATGGATGGTCCATCAATTTCAATCAGGGCATTGGCAATGGCTTTGTTCAGGCTTGGGGATCGATATCCCGTTGTAACGTAACCAATTTCTCTATCATTCTCATCATAAACTGGATAACCGTGTCTTGCAATTCCTTTATCGATTAGTTCAAGACCGATTAACTTACGCTTTAGTTCTCCATCGCGTTGTGCTTTCATAACATCGCTGCCAATGAAGTCGCCTTCTTTTGAAACAAACATACCAAGGCCTGCTTCTAGGGGCGAAATGTCTGCATCTAGCTCATTGCCATAGAGGGGTAAAGCTGCTTCAAAGCGAAGTGTATCACGGCATGCAAGTCCAGTTGGTTTTAAGACACCTTCTCCTGCTTCCATGAGTGCGTCCCAAATCTTCTCTGCGTCATCATTTCCAAAGTAGATTTCAAAGCCGTCTTCACCAGTATAACCTGTTCTAGAAACGAGGCAGGGTACTCCTGCTACCATGACATCTTCCTTAAAGTGGAAGAAGGGAATCTCATTTAGATCCAGATCAGTTACCTTTTGTAGAATTTCCTGAGCTTTGGGGCCTTGAATAGCCACTTCTGCAATGTCATCGCTGCGGTTATCAATGGTAATGTCAAAACCTTCTTCTAGGGAGCGTAACCATGCATCATCTTTATCTGCATTGGATGCATTGACTACGGCCAAGTAGGAATCAGGATTCCTCTTATACACAAGAAGGTCATCCACAACACCACCTTCTTCGTTTAGGAAAAATCCGTAAGCGATGGCACCATTCTCCAGCTTTTCGAGGTCATTGGAATAGACCTTCTTCATAAAAGCAGCAGCATCCTTCCCTTCGATGTAGATTTCACCCATATGGGATACATCAAAAAGACCTGCTGCCTGGCGAACGGCCAGATGCTCATCGGTAAGAGTTGTGTAGGTCATGGGCATTTCCCAACCAAAAAACTCAACCACGTTGGCACCTAATTCATTGTGTTTGTCATAGAGCGGCGTTCGTTTAAGACTCATCATTACCTCCTTCTTTCTTCTACTGGGCTTACATACCCAATTTTTGTCAAAATATAGGTATAGTACTGTTTTCAGGGTATCTATTATGTAATCTCCTTAAAGGTTTGCTTGCTTTATGCATGGCATCATTTAAGAAGATTTTATCTTCTCAGATTCCCACCCTTTCTAGTGTAACACAGATTTTCGTTAATTTCTTATTAATCAAAATGTATCTTTCTTTATCTCTTTAATGA
>CAMFGQ010000041.1 GCA_945950065.1 uncultured Clostridia bacterium | reverse complement strand
CGCTCTGTGGTTCGGAATTCTTTGTTCCGAGGCATACCACGCTTACCTTCAATGGACTCCATGAGAGCAGTGGACTCACCACATACAAAGGCACCAGCACCAAGGCGAAGCTCAATGGTAAAATTAAACCCACTATCCAAAATGTTCTCGCCTAGCACACCAAGTTTTTCTGCTTGCTCAATAGCCGTAATCAGCGCAGATACAGCCTTGGGATACTCTGCCCGCACATAGATAAAACCTTTGCTTGCACCAATGGCGTAGCCACAGATGGCCATACCCTCTAAAACACTATGAGGGTCCCCTTCAAGAATGGAGCGGTCCATAAAGGCACCAGGGTCACCTTCATCTGCATTACAGATGACATACTTCTGCTCTACATCATGTTGTGCGGCTGATCCCCATTTTCTGCCGGTGGAAAAACCTGCTCCACCACGACCACGAAGGCCAGACTCTGTGACGATGTCTACCACTTCTTTAGGATCCATGGCAAGACACTTGCGTAGTGCGAAATATCCATTTGTCGCTATGTATTCATCAATGGAGTCAGGATCAATAATCCCTAGATTGCGTAGTGCGATACGTTCTTGAAGATCGTAGTAGTCCCCCTTGAGATAGACTTCGCCATCTCCAATATGATAATTAAAGGGTTCTTCATTTAATCTTTTGACCAGCTCCCACCAGGCTTGTTCTTTGATTTCTTCTAATGTTCGTGTCATCTGCCCCTCCTAACCCAAAATACTCAGGATTTGCTCTACATCCCCTCGTTTAAAGTGGGTGTAAACCTGATTGTTGATGGTTACCACTGGTGCATCGGAACACAGTCCAACACAACGTGTTTCGACAATGGAGAATTTACGATCAGGTGTGGTCTCACCCAGACCAATTCCCAGAACTTTGCTGAATTCTTCCAAAATATCAGCAGCACCCTTGACGTAGCATGCTGTACCCATACAGACGCTGATGGAGTATTTTCCCCGGGGTACAAAGCTGAACTGTGAGTAAAAGGTTGCTACCCCATAGATGGTGGAGGTGAGGATCCCTAAATGGGATGAGATAAGTTCTACAATTTCTTCGGGAATATAACCGAATTTATTTTGTGCCTCTTGTAGAACTGGGAGTAAAACGCCATCCATTTCTCTGTTTTTATCCATGAATTCGATGAACTCTTGGATTTTTTCTTTGTTTTCTTCAAGATCAAAAACAAACATAGTACACTCCTTATGCATTAATTGTATCAATTATAACCGATATCCTTGGACTTGGGTTTCACAATCTAGTAAAGAAGGTTAAACATTATCCGTAGAACAAAGGCCTTAATATAAAGAAAATGATACAAAACTAGGCCCTATCTATACCCAAAATAAATAAGCAAGCAAATAGTGGTTTATTTTGCTGTAGAAGGTGGGTATAGAGGGTGTGGAGGTCGACATGCCTGGAAACTGGGTACATTATTATTTTGCAAAAGATGTGGCAAGAGATCATGATTTTCCTTTTCGTAGGGATAAAAGCTATTCCTTTGGAGCTTTAGGTCCCGATATCTTGATGCATTTGCCCGAAAAATTACTTACAGAAGAGGATTACTATCGTGTTTTCCACGAAGACAACACGCCAGAATTACTTCACTACATCTTTCAACGTATGGAAAAAGAGGAATTAATTCCTTTTCTCCATGGTTTTTTAGCTCATTATGCCTTGGACAGTGGGAGTAATTTCTTTATCCTTTCTCTTCAAAATGAGGGCTATGATCGCCAAAGTGTCAAAGATGCTCTAGAAGAAGCCATCTTAAGGCGAAGAAAAATTGGCAGCTCTCACAAAATTTCCTTCCTTCCTCAAATCAATGTCGGCAAGACCCTGCCTGATGCCATAGCCGACTTCTTCGTGGATGCAGCAAGAGATATCTATCAACTACCTTTAAGCAAGGAAGATATGCAAGAAGCCTATCAAACCTTTATGGAAGTCATTCAAGCCAATGAAACCTCCTTTTTACTGTTCCGTCTGAGGAGAAGATGGTATGAAAGAAAATCTGGTCATCTTTTCTCCAAAGAAGAAACAGAACAACTCTTTCAGGAGTTTCAGGAGAGTTACGAGAAGGCTAGAAGAACCTTTGGACTTCTTCTCGAAAAAAAGAAGCCCTGTAGTCGAAACTTCCTTGGAGATTACTTATAAGAACCTTATTAGAAGATCTATGCAGAGGTCTTCTTTTTTTGTCCTCCTCTTTTATGCTAGATGCAGAGGAGGCTATCATGACGATTATCTATGACGGAAAGAGTCTTGGAAAACTCTGCAGCAAGCTGGTAGGGCGAGAAGTAGCCATTTATTCAAGAGACGCTCGGCTACTCCCAGAAGAAGGGATTTACTATTTGGAGAAGGAACAGGAAGACTCTCTACTCAAAGAACTTCCACATGGATGGGCGGTAGAAATGGAAAAGTTCCGAAGGGAACTTCTGCTTGAACATCCAAGTCGCATCTTTACGAAAAACTTTCAGCTACCACCTCTACGTGGGGAGCTATATCTGAATGGAAGAATTGAGGCCATCAGTTCCCTCTGTCATTTTCTTGTAAAACACTATCGCTACTGTATTGGGCTAAGTGGAGAGGACTTTCGTCTAGAGAATCTAAAAGTAAAAACAAAAGGAAGAGCCGACCACTACAAGGATCAACCCCTTCATCTTCATTTAGGTCTTGGGCCTAAGGAGATGCCTCATCTTCATCTCTGGGATGGGAGTCTGGAGGAAATCTATCGCCTGCGGGAGCACTATGAGGAACTTCCTCGTTTTCATGCAGTGGTCAAATGGGGAATGAGGGGAAAGAGTTTCTATGAACAAGAAGAAGTTCAAGGACGTTATTTAGGTTCTGTCAGTAAAAGGGGCTACTCCTTCCAGTGGAGGAAGGTGATCACTTCTTTTTGATCTTTCTTATTCTCCAACTTCAGCTGTGGTATAATGACCCAGAGGTGACTAAAGAATGAAATATTTAGCAACAACATCCTTTGGTATGGAAGGCATACTGAAAAACGAATGTATGCTCCAAGGATTTACAATAGAACAAGTAGAAGCTGGTATGGTGGTATTTTCTACCTCCCTCAAGGGAATGCTCTTAGCCAATCTCTCTCTACGAACTGCCGAGAGAATTTTTTGGGTTCTAGAAGAAAAGAAACTCTATAGTTTTGATGAGCTCTATGATCTGGTTGTAGACTATCCCTTTGAGGACATTATGCCTGCATCTGCAAAGATTATCGTCAATGCCAAAAGCTATCGTTCCAAGCTCTATAGCTTACGTGATCTACAAAGCATCACAAAAAAAGCTATTGTGGATCGCTACCGAAAAGTGCGTGGAATTCGCTATCTAGATGAAACAGGTAAAGAATACTCCTACATGCTCCGCATCGAGAAGGATCACGCCTATCTTCTTCTTGACACCACAGGAGTACCTCTTCACAAACGAGGCTATCGCCAACAACATACCCAGGCACCACTGAGAGAAAATGTGGCCGCAGGGTTGTTGCTCCTGAGCCGATACTTTGGCAAAGGCGACTTTGTGGATCCTCTTTGTGGCTCGGGTACCCTTGCCATTGAGGCAGCTCTGATTGCCAGTGATCGTGCACCTGGGTTAAAGCGAAGTTTTCAATTTGAGGCTTGGAATTTGTTGGATAGAAAAGAGAACCGGCAGCTACGGGAAGAACTGGAAAGCCGGGTCAAGGATGCTGCCTTTAAGGTTATGGCAATGGATAAGGATCCTAGGGCCATTTCCATTACCAAACGTAATGCCAAAGAGGCAGGCGTTCCTTGGATCGAGTCCAAGGTAGCAGATCTGAAAGACTTTCAAGCTCCATCTAAGGGAGGTACCCTTGTCACCAACATGCCCTATGGAGAGAGAATTGGGTCCAGTGAGGAGATCAAAGAACTGGAAGGATTAATGAAGGAAAAAGTCTTGACGCTGGAGACCTGGAGAAAGGGTATTTTGTCTGGGAATCCTAACTTTTCAAGAGAAACTGGCCTGAGGGCCTCTAAGGTACGAAAGTTCTATAATGGACAAATCGATACCTGGTTTTATCAATATGAGCCAACTAAACGGTGGTAAGAATGGACAGAAAATTTAGACTATGGATTGCTTTAGGACTTGTTCTCTTTCTTGTGCTTGTCCTGGTCATTCGCTTTGTACTTCTGCCTTGGATACAAGGACAAGAAGATGTAGCCCTTGATGAAAGTACCGAGACTAGGGAACAAGCAGCAAGCTCACCATTAACAACCCTGATGGAGATCAAGATGACGCGAGATCCAGCGGGAAGTTATGATGATGTCTATGCACAGGATAATTTGCTTCTCTTTTATGAAAAGGGAAAACTACATGCCTATGATTTAGAAAAGAATCATTTGTGGTCTAGGACCTTTTCCTCGGATCTTATTTTGAAGAAGAATGTATCAAGGGTTCTCGTAGTGGAGAAATCCAAGGGAAACATCTATCATTTAAACCTTGCTGGTGAACTTATGGCCAGTGCCCTAGGCCTTGGTCCTATTGAGCATGCAGAGATTACCTTAGATAACCGTACACTACTTTTTTTTGGTGAGAACCGAAGGGTACGCATTATGGACTCTTATTTACAACATGCAGGGGAGATTGTGCTGGAACGAGGGGCCATCACCAATTATGGTATCTCGACAAAACAGGAGAAACTCGCCCTCCTTGTGTTGGATGAAAAAGAAGGTAAGGTACAAAATCGCCTCTATCTCTATTCCCTTGAAGGAAAGCTTCTGGATAGCAGGGGACAGGATAAGTTAGCCCTAGATGTGCATATTGGTGATCGTGAAACCTTGCTGATTTATCAAGACGGGCTTCAGTACTTTGATGCTGAGCTTTATGAGGTGGGGGATTTCATTCCAACCAACAAAATCATCTATTCCAATCGCCAAGCTTTGCACCTCTATCTCATCACTGGATCACCCAATCCACTGGATGAAGCAGGGGAACTTGAGTGGACCTCTTTTTCACTGCCTAAGAAAAACATTGAATTTACTACCAAAATCGCTGATGTTTATGATAATATATACTCTAGAGGTGGAGTAGTCTTGGCAAGTTATAAAAATACACTGGATCTCTACAACGATAAAGGGGAGCTGATGCACTCTGAGGTCCTTACTTATCCGATTAAGAAAGCCATGCTCCTAGATGAAAACAGATTGGCTGTTTTTGATGGAAGTCGCTTTACCTTGTTTAAAATCAACTTTTGAGGTGTTTTATGAATTTAACTGATGGAATCATCCTATTTTTAGTCCTAGTCAGTGTGATCTTTGGTTATCGAAAGAATTTGTTTCGCAACTTTTTTGACTTTCTAGCTGTTCTTCTTTCTCTGGCCATTTCGACACATTGGTATGGAACCTTTGCTGGGATTGTTGTCAAAATCCCTGGCATCAGCCACCTAATGAACTTTATCAACTCGACCATCATTAGTCGCCTTTCTGCTCTTGATAATGAAACGAGCTTTACCCTAGAGGGGCTTAAGCAGGTAGGGTTGGGAGAAGATTTTGCAATCTTCTTTGAACGCGGAAGTTTCTTTAACGAAAAAAGTGAAATTGTCTTTAGTGAGCTTTCTCTTGGAATGCTCACCAATGTGGTTTCTCTGGTTATCCTTTTTGTGCTGAGCCTTTTCATCATTCACTTTATCAGTGGGCTTGTTGAAAATGCTAACCGTATGCCTGGTCTTATGGGCATCGACCGTTTTGGCGGAATGATTTTTGCAATCCTCCGTGGCTTTACCTACGGTCTTGTGATTGCCCTGATTGTCTACAATCTCTCAGGTTTCTTTAACTCTGGACTTGTCTATGATCTCTATCATGAATCCAGCATAGCAAAAATGTACTATGAATCTGGTATCATGAAAGCCATCATGTGGTAATACCATGAGAATTGAGCCAGGAGATCTGATAGAAACGAAAAAGGCACATCCTTGTGGATCAAAGGAATTTGAGATCACACGAAAAGGTGCTGATATGAAGATGATTTGTCAGGGTTGTGGTAAAGAAATCTGGATTGAGCGAATCAAACTAGAAAAACGCATTCGAAAGGTGAATGGTAAAAAGCCTGAGGAATAGTCCCTCAGGCTTTTATGATGGAGAAAAGGGAATGACTATTCTTTTGTGTAGAGGGAGGAGTCGAAAAAAGTGTTAAGGAAGCCTTCTGGGGATATAAGTGAACAAATGGTAAAAACCGCCAGTGTTACCTTTCCCTCAGGTGTAGTCTACACCAATCCCTTGAACACACTGGCAAACAAAGGAGTTATGGATGAATTTTGATGATACGAGAACCACATTAAAAGAGATTAAGAGAATCTTTTGGCTGCTGCTTCTTGCCTTTATTGTGCTTTCCTTTTTATCAGCTGTTGTCCTGAAGGATAAAACAGAGTATGTCCAAAAAATCATTCAGGATTTTGCTGAGTCTAAGGAGCATATTTTGGAAACCAGTGGACTAAAGTTAGCTTTAGAACTTTTTAAGAACAACATGAAGGCCTCTGCCTTTTCGGTTTTACTGGGCTTTATTCCTTTCCTTTTCTTGCCTAGCTTTACAATCTTACTCAATGCCATTATTTTAGGGGGGTTCTATCAGTTCTTCATTCAACTACCTGGCACTAGTCCTCTTATGTACTTTGCCAGCATTTTGCCTCATGGGATTATAGAAATTCCAGCATTTTTGTTGGCAGCCTCCATGGGAATTTATCTGTGTAAAGAGCTATCAAAGAAGCTTCTAAGAAGACCAGTTAAACCCATAGGGGAAACACTACGAGGAATCATTGCCGTCCTAATTTATATTATCTTGCCTATGTTGATTGTTGCTGCCCTGATTGAAGCTTTTATCACGCCTTATGTTATGACCCAACTCTTTATCTAGGAGGTTGGAATGTATGCTGAGCTAATGAAAGAAAATTTGAAGGATGTAAAAAAGATCTTCCTTATCCTTCTTGTCGTTTTCATCCTTCTTAGTTTTTTGTCGGGGTTCTTTTTAAAGGGAAAAGAAGATCAGATATCCTTACTCCTATCTACCATCTTTCAAGAGAAAGGACTGCTTCCTCCAGGTGAACAGCAGTTAAACCCTGGCCAACTTCTTCCGCCCTCAGAGGCTGGCATCGATTTTGGGGAGTACCTTACCGTGGGTGGAATCTTTAAAAACAACATACGTGCTGCAGGGGTATCCATTGTACTAGGCTTTATTCCTTTTCTTTTTCTGCCGCTTATCAGTCTTCTACTGAATGGTGTCATCATTGGAGGCGTTTATCCTATCTTTATGATGATACCGGGGATGAGCCTTTTATCCTTTTTGGTAAGCATTCTACCCCATGGGATCATTGAGATTCCTGCACTTGTTTTAGCTATCGCCCTAGGGGTTTTGCTATGTCGGGACCTTACGAGAAAAATTCTTAGAAAAGAAATCCTTCCTCTGGGATATCGTCTCAAAGGAATCATCATGATCTTTGTTTTCATGATCTTGCCGGCACTACTTGTTGCCTCCTTCCTTGAGGCCTATGTGACGCCCTATCTCATCAATCTTCTCATGTAGAGGTGAAATTATGATACATCTCATTTGGATTATTCCTCTTCTTCTTGTTTTGCTACTTATACTTTATGGAATCATTCGAGTAAGGGAGTTTTCCCAAGCGCTCTTTGGTACCAAAGATGTAATAGAAGGCATAAGAAGAGAAAAAAGAAATGCATCTGAACGACCAAAGAGCCTTCAATCCATGGAAGCTGTTTACTTACCGAAGATAAAAAGAGATTTTCCTGATCTGAATCTTTCAGAACTCAAGAAAAAGGCGGAGAGAGTCTTATTATCTTCTCTTCAAGTACTTTCAACACAGGATATGAATAAGCTAAGCGATGAAGCAGGGGAGGAGATTCGTCAGAAACTCAAGACAGCTCTTCATGAACTCGAGGAGAAAAAGCTAAGGCAATTCTATGATCACACGCATATTCATAAAACCGTTGTTAGTGAATATAAGAAAGACCACGGCTTATGTTGGATTGTGCTGCAGACAGGTCTTGAGACTTACTCCTATCTTTTAGATGGTGACAAGGTCATTGCGGGAGATAAAGAGTATAAGACTCAGGCTGTCTTTGAACTACGCTATCTTTATGTACAGGATCTCGATCTTGCTGGAATGCATGGCTCAGCCCTTGGGATCAACTGTCCTAACTGTGGTGCGCCCATAAGGAGTTTAGGAAATAAATACTGTGAATATTGTGGAAGTGGCATTAAAGAGATTAATATTAAGGTATGGCGACTGGTAGACTATCATTTGTTGTAGAAGGACAAAGAAGGATAAAAGAAACCCACTTTTTTCAGATAAATAGTGCTTGAACCCCGTCTTAGCCCGTGTTACAATGTTAAACGCAGCAACTCTCTGCCCTTTCAGGTAGAAGAGGGCCAGAAGACCAAAGGGAGGTAAGAATGTATAAATACGAAAGCATCATTGTATTGCGTCCGGAACTTGAAGAAGAACCACGCTTAGCTCTGCTTGAGCGTTTCAAAGAAGTTATTGGACGAAATGGTACTGTAGAATCCGTTGATGACTGGGGTATCAAACGTCTTGCTTATGAAATTGATAAAGTAAGAGATGGTTATTACTATCTGATCAATTTTGAAGCAGACCACGATCTACCCAAAGAGCTTGAGCGTAACTACAAAATTAATGATCAAGTTCTTCGCTACAACATTATCCGTAAAGACGCCTAAGGAGGAATCATGAACCAAGTAGTTCTTATTGGACGATTAACAGCTGACCCGGAATTAAGATTTGCTGCAAGTACTGGAAAAGCTGTAACCAACTTCCGCCTTGCTGTCAACCGCCGTTTTTCTAAAGAAGACAAAGCTGACTTTTTTAGAGTCGTGGTATGGGACAGACAAGCAGAAGCTGTTGCCAAATACTTGCGTAAAGGTTCCCAATGTGCAGTTATGGGAAGAATCCAAATCGAGCAGTATACTGATCGAGATGGTAACACACGTTATTCTACAGATATTGTCGCACAGGAAGTGGAGTTTCTAGGTAGCCCAGCTGGTGGCGGTGGTAGTTCAGACTATGACCAAAGTAGACCAGTTGATGATATGAGTGAACCTATGGATTCCAGTTTCCCCGTTGTTGACGATGAAGACATACCATTTTAGGAGGAAACATGGCTTTTAGACCAAGAAGAAAAAAGGTATGCTACTTCTGCACCAACAAAATCGATGACATCGATTATAAAGATGTAAAAACACTGCAACGCTACACTTCAGAACGCGGAAAAATTCTTCCACGTCGTGTAACCGGTGCTTGTGCAAAACATCAGCGCAAAGTTGCTCTACAAGTAAAACGCGCTCGTGCAGTAGCCCTTATGCCTTATGTAGACTAAAGATAAATGGGTCTTTGTCAAATGATGTTGGTGGATAGAAATTGTATCCCCGATTAAGTTAACTTGACTCTATGCGAGTTGGTTGTGAGATGTTCTCACAATCAACTCGCTTTCTTTTTGTAGTAAAGAGGTCTTCCAGTGACCGGCATAACTTGATGACAGATGAGAAGAAAACGATTCTTGAACCGTTCAAAGCTTCTGTAGCCATAAGCGACTCTAGAAAGAGTCTTTGCCTTACGGATTAGTCCTTCTAGGGGTCCGTTGCTATAGCCGTATTCCATGCTGTTTATGAGATAGTCTTCCATCTTCCTCAGTGTTTGGATAGCAGTCACCAGATAGCTGCTAACCCCCGTGGTCTCTTGATGTAAAAGGTCAAAAAACCTCTTTTGATCCCCCTCCATAAAACCTTGAATGAGGCTATGGACTCTCCAGTAGGTTTTCGTGAGCTCCTCATCAATCTCGAGAAGTTCCTCTACCTTCTCAAAGCTTGTACTGTAGCTTCGTGTGTGATAGCAGTAGAAGCGGTAGACAGAGTCAAGATCTTTATGTTTCTTTTGAAGATGTTTCCAGTACTTCTTGAGAAGCTTATACTCTTTGGAATCTTTAGGGAACTTCTTCATGGTTTGTATTCTTGTTTGTAGAAGTGCCCGAAGGAGGAGCTGAACCACATGAAAGCGCTCAAGGATAATCTTTGCCTTAGGAAAGACCTCTTTTACAAGTTGAATGTAAGGTGCATACATATCCATGGTGACGGTTTCCACATGATAGCGTACTTCCCTAGGAAACTGTCTGAAGTAGGTTTCAAGATGATGGAGTCTTCGATCAGGTAAGATATCCTGGATCTCATGAGTCTTAGCATCAGCGAAGATGAAGCTCATGGCTGCACCCTCTGTGTCTTTCATCAGCTTCAGCTCATCTATCATGATGTTCTTTGGTAAGGTTCTTACGTTTGTCTTTCTTTCATAGAGAAGAGGGTTAAGAACTCTTGACACTGTGGAGGGTGAGACATTGGTTAACTTTGCGATGATTTTCTCGGGGATGGTCTCCAGAGAGCGGATCATGATGGACTCTCTCGTTGCCCTACTGATAAAGCAGTTTTTGGCTACAAGAGAAGTTTCTAGAGTGTGGGTATAGCCGCAACTCTTGCAGCGATAGCGCGCTTTCTTGAGATGAAGGAGTGTGGGATGATCAAAGGCTTGTGGTACGCGAATCTTGGAAGGCGTGCTTCCCCAAGAGATGGTTATGCCCTCACATCGTGGACATTTGGGATTACGAGGAGCTTGTAGTGCAGCATAGATGACTTTTTGTTCGATAAGTTTACCTCTATGGGGAAGTTTTTCAAGTTCACAACTGATAAAAGAAATATTTTTATCTTTAATTCCGATGAGATTTAGGATAGACTGGTGTTGAGACATGTTGGACTCCTTTTTGGTTGTGTTTGGTAGCTTAATCATAAGGGAATTTCTGACATGTCTCAATTCTTTTTACAAAAAAAGATGCTGATGAGGTTTACTCACCAACATCAAAAAGTGTACACCC
>CAMFGQ010000040.1 GCA_945950065.1 uncultured Clostridia bacterium | reverse complement strand
AGCCATCATGGGATTGAGAAGCTGTCCACCAAAAGCATACCACAATCCGGCAGCTACAGGGATACCAAGTGTGTTGTAAAAGAATGCCCAAAAGAGATTTTCTTTAATGGTCTTTAGGGTACGATGGCTCAGGGCCATGGTGGAAGCAAGCTTCATTAAATCATCACCCACCAGCACAATATCTGCACTCTCCATGGCAATGTCCGTTCCCTTACCCATGGCGATACCAACATCAGCAAGAGCCAGCGCAGGGGAATCATTAATCCCATCTCCTACCATGGCTACCTTCTTCCCTTCTTTTTGTAGGGATTCGATCACCTCGGCTTTATCCGTTGGGAGGACTTCACTAATCACCTGGGTAATACCCAATCTACCAGCAATCTCTTCAGCAACTTCTTTTCGGTCTCCGGTTAACATATAGACTTCAATACCTTGGTCTTGTAAAAGGCGAACCGCCTCTTTACTTGTGGGCTTCAAGGGATCTTCTACCTCAAAATACCCCACATATTTTCCATCAATTTCAACAAAGATTCTTGCTTCAATTCCTTTGGCATCCTCCCTTGCATCAGGAATGAGTTTCTCACTACCCACCTGCACAAAATGGCCCTCTACATAACCTTGAATTCCTTTACCTGGAATAGGCTTAGGATCTACTGCCAAGGTCTGTGTTGGGTGATACTCCCGAATGGCTCCTGCCAAACTGTGCTCACTGAAGGATTCCAGGGCTGAGGCAAGTTCCAGCATCTGCTCTCTCTTCCTTTCATCCTTAAGAACGACTTTCGTTACTTCTGGTTTACCAAGGGTTAAGGTTCCTGTCTTATCCAGTACCATGGAATCAACGCGATGAGCTGTTTCCAGTGCTTCACCACCCTTAATCAGAATCCCGTTGGTGGCAGCTCGACCCGTACCCACCATAATGGCGGTAGGTGTAGCCAGCCCCAGTGCACAAGGACAAGCAATGACCAGTACAGAGATAAGGACTTTTAGGCTAAAGGCAAAGTCTTTGGATACAAAGTACCAAATCACAAAGGCCAGGAGTGCAATACCAATGACAATCGGAACAAAGACACCACTAATAACATCTGCTAGACGCGCAATGGGTGCCTTCTTCATCTGGGCATCTTCGACAATTCTTACAATTTTCGATAGAAGCATCTCTTGCCCAACATGTCTTGCTTCCATAATGAAGCTCCCTGCTCCATTGATGGTACCAGCGAATACATCTGCACCTTCTTCCTTGGTGACAGGAATGCTCTCACCTGTCAACATGGACTCATCAAGACTAGACTGTCCTGAAAGGATCACACCATCTACTGCAATGGATTCACCAGGACGAACAAGAAGCTGATCACCACGTCTGATTTCACTGGCGTAGATTTCTTCCTGCTGATCACCTTGTATTCTTGTGGCCTTTTTAGGAGTCAAGTCCATGAGTTTTTCAATGGAACTGGTAGTCCTTCGCTTACTTAGTTCCTCTAAGGTCTTCCCTACTTTAATTAAAGTAATAATGGTTCCCGCAGACTCAAAGTAGAGCATATGGGCATAGTGAGCATGACCCTGAGAAATCATCCAAGTGGCATAAAGCGAATACACAAAAGCTACACTTGTACCCAGTCCAATGAGGGAGTCCATGGTAGGACTACCTTGAAACAGTGCACGGAATCCTTGGGTAAAAAAGGATCTACCTACATACATCAGGGGAATCGTAAGGACAAGTTGAATCAGTGCAAAGGGAAGTGGTTTTGCATCAGGGTCAATACCAGGTAGCTTCAGTCCCATCATGGGGCCCATGGCAACCAAAAGAAGGATAAGGGTAATGCCTATAGCTGCCTTGACTTCCCAAGTAAAGGGACTTTGCACAACCTTCTCCCCTTCCTCTTGTTTCTCCACAGTAAAACCCGCCTTTTCAATAAGACGATGGAAGGTGTCAGGACTCACTTGACGATCGTCATAATGAATCTGTGCTTTACCTGTGAGATGATTAATGGACACTTCACCAACACCAGGAGTCTTGGAGAGAATTTTTGTCAGTCTTGCACTACAAGCTGTACAGGTCATGCCTCCAATTTCTAGATCTTCTATTTTTTCAGATAAGGACTGTGGGTGATAACCCATTTTTTCTAATCTCTCTTTAAGTTCCTCATCACTCAAACCCTCATGCTCAACTTCTAAGCGATGGCTTGTTATATCTGTATGGACTTCCTTCACCTCAGGTAGTTTATGAAGTGCTTTTTCTATACGGCTTGTACAAGCCGCACAGTGCATATCTTCAACATAAAAACGGCTTTTCATCAGTACCTCTTTTCTCGTCATAGTTAATGAGTTAGATACCCTAAACTAAATAAAACAAAACGCATAAAAAAACCTCCTGTCTTTCAGGAGGATTAAGCTTTTTTTACTTTGAGAATACCTAGCATACTCAGGAGTTGAATGACAATGCTGCCAACCGCAATCAGAAGATCGGTGTAGGTGTATTTGAGGAAGAGGACCCCAATGGCGACAGCCAAGATCACTCCAATATCCAAAATCACCACTGAGGCGATGGATGAAAAATTACTCATCATATGGCCCTGGGGTTCAAGAAAGAGAAGGGTAAACAGTATGCTAAAGATAAGGGTGGCAATACCATATACCGTAATGGGACTAACACCTGATGGGATAAAGCCCTGTACAAATCCTCTAAAATTCCCCAGTAGTACACTTGCAAATAGAACAAAGTACCACAATCCAAAATACACTAATCCTTTAAAATTATTCTTGACCATAACTTCCCACTTCTAGAGCAGCCTTCGAAGCAAGCTCATCTGCTCTGTGATTATACTCTATGTAGCGTTTATACTCCTCTAGGGAGACACGCTTCTCTTCTACGCAAAACTGATTATACCATGATTCAAGTTCCTTTGCACGTAAAGATAGATGCCCTTTAATCTTATAGAAATTCACTTCCTTAAAGCTGTCAACAAGCCCCAAAAGTTCCTCCCATAGCTCCCTATTCTCCACGGGCTTTTTGGCAGCGGTTCTCCAGCCCCTTGCAATCCAGCCCTGGTACCATTTTTCTTTAAAACAGTTGGCGATGTAGGCGGAATCGGTGTAGACATCTACAACAACAGATTTGTCATGAATGGCTTTTAATCCCTCAATAACAGCCTTTAACTCCATGATGTTGTTGGTGCTGTTTTCTTCACCACCGGAGATTTCTTTTTCATGGCCACGGTAATGGAGCACAGCTCCATAGCCACCTATGTTGGACTCACTTTGGTTATCTTTACATGCTCCATCGGTAAAGAGCTCTACTTTTCTCATGGTTCTTCCTCATATCTTTTTTACTGCTCTTGTGTTATAATTATTCATTGTAAACTCAATTAAAGGAGTCAGTGATGATTGAATTAAATACCAATCTACCCAAGTGGAAGGCTGCCCCCACCACCTCCATCAAAAAGAAAATTGCGGTGATGAGTGGTAAGGGAGGCGTGGGTAAGTCCACAGTTACTGCCCTGCTTGCATCAGCTCTTCAGCGACGCGGCCTGCAGGTGGGTGTGTTGGATGCAGATATTACAGGTCCTAGTATACCACGACTTTTCGGCTTAGGAAAAGAAAGCTATGCTTTAGAAGGCTTTTTCCTTCCTGCTAGGACGAAAACAGGCATCAAGGTCATGAGTGTAAATCTCCTACTGGATGAAGATAGTCCAGTGATCTGGCGTTCACCCCTTATTTTGGGAGCCATTCAACAGTTCTATGAAGAAGTGGCCTGGGAAGAATTAGATGTTCTACTCATCGACCTTCCCCCAGGAACGGGTGATGTTCCTCTTAGTTTGATGCAAAACCTTGCTTTAGACGGTGTCATTCTAGTGAAAACACCACAAGAATTGGTGGAAATGATCGTAAAAAAATCTCAAATTATGGTAGAGAAGATGGGTGTACCCATGCTGGGTACCGTTGAAAATATGGCCTATTTCCTTTGTCCCGACAATGGAAAGAAGTACGAAATCTTCGGACCCATAAAGGAGTCACCTCTCAAGTCCTTGGGTCAAGTGCCCATTGATCCGAAGCTAAGAGAGCTGAGCGATCAGGGACTGATTGAAGAATACACTGAGGAGATCTTTGATCCAGCCTTTATTCAATCTCTTTAAAGGAGGTGCTATGTCTAGACCGATAAGACCACGTCGTATTCGCCACTTCAAAAAGTATCCAGCTTTTAGACCAGATGGCAATCATTGGCACTCTTTAGCAGTGACACTAACTCTTGACGAAATGGAAGCTCTTCGTTTAAAGGACTTGGATAAATTATCTCAAGAAGAAATGGCTGATATGATGGAAGTATCTCGCCAGACCGTGCGTCTCATTCTGGAGCGGGCGAGAGAAAAAATAACTACTGCCTTAACGGAAGAATACATTCTTCTCATCGAAGGTGGGAATTATATTGTTCATGAGTGTGAGTTTCATTGTAAAAACTGTGAAAAGAACTTTTTACTCCGCTGTGATGACGCCCTTCAAATGTGTCCTCATTGTTCTTCTCGTAATACTTATTGTGTCTTCGAAGGACCTTGCAGAGACTTTTGTCAACGTTATCCTGAACATGGAAAACGAAATGAGTAAAGCCCGGAAATCAATCCGGGCTTTATCATTTCCTAATGGAATAGGTATCCTTTTAGCTTGTTCCTAGTAGTTTTCTTCTTGGATGAAGAAGTAAGCTTGAGGATGCTGACAGCTGGGGCATACTTTTGGTGGTTCAAAGCCTTCGTGTAGGTATCCACACTCATGGCATTTCCACATAACTTTTGTATCACGCTTGAAGACTCTGTTTTCTTCAATGTTTGCTAGAAGATCAAGATAGCGTTTTTCGTGAGCGACTTCTACGGATGCAATGGCTTTGAAAGCTGCTGCAACTTCAATGAAGCCTTCTTCTTTTGCTACTTCAGCAAATCCTGGATACAGAATAGTATGTTCTTCGTTCTCACCTTCAGCTGCTGCTTTGAGGTTTTCTGCAGTTGTTCCTTCGATTCCTGCGGGATACATTGCTGTAATTTCTACAGGGCCGCCTTCTAAGAAGCGGAAGAAACGCTTAGCATGAGCGAATTCGTTACGGGCTGTCTCTAAAAAGATCTCAGCGATCTGAACATAGCCTTCTTTTTTTGCGATTTTCGCAAACATTTCGTAACGGTTTCTTGCTTGTGATTCACCTGCAAAAGCTTTTAGTAAGTTTTGTTCAGTTTTTGTGCCTTTTACTGACATTAAATCCTCCTCATGTAAAGGTAAGGCCCAATCAGGGCCTTACTCATTTAATTTATCCTTCTCGTTTACCAAATTTGGAATCTAGCATAAGAAGAGCTGATGGTTTTCCTTCTGCCATTTGGATCTTGGCAAGAGCAGCACCAAAGGTATCTTCTTCTTCCACTTGCTCATCAACGAACCATTGTAGCATTCCAATAGCGGAATAATCTTTTACCTCATGAGCTTTTTTCATGAGTTTATCAATGGAAGCGGTGACTTGCTTCTCATGGTCGAGAGCTTTTTCCCAAACGTCTTCAACGCTTTTGTACTCTGTAGAAACTTCTTTAATAGCGGGTAGAACAATATGCTCTCCACGCTCTTGAAGAAACTCAAAGAGTCGCATTGCATGGGATAGTTCTTCTCTGGTTTGTGCTCTCATCCAATGAGAAAATCCAGGAAAATCTGATTCATCAAGATATGTTGCCATACCTAGATAAATGTAACCAGCTTCTAGTTCCATGTTAATTTGATCGTTGAGACCTTTTAGTAAATCTTTGTTCATTTTACCTCCTACTCGTCATAGGGTTCAAACATGTCCTTCTCTACTCCACAGACTGGGCAGACCCAATCATCAGGAATATCTTCAAAAGGAGTTCCTGGTGCAATGCCGCTATCTTCATCGCCTACAGCAGGGTCATAAATATAGTGACATGCAACGCAAATCCACTTTTGCATACTAGGCTCCTAGTGTATCGTTCTTCCATAGTCCATGGAGGTTACAATACTCTCTCGCTCCAACAATTTTTTCTTTGGTTGCAAAGAAAGCTGTCGGCTCGTCGCCTGGCTCTAAGAAAGCAATCAAGGTTTGCTTTTCTGTAAGCAGTTCGATCCACTGGATATAGTGAGCATCTAGCATTGGATGAAGGGTTGAACCTACAGTTACTTGATATCCGCCATCAACTTCTTCAATAACGGGTACATGTTTTTCGTTTTTCATTTCAGCTGTTTGCTCTTCCAATCTTTCCATGGGTTCACCACAGCAAACAAGCTCACCTACTCCACCTTGTAATGCAAGAACAATGTTGGAGCATTTGTCGCATTTGTAAACTTCTAGTCTTTTAACCATTAAAAACTCCTCTGCTTTTTTTGGTTTCCTAATCTTCGTATGGTTCGAAGAAATCTTTGCCTACACCACAATCAGGGCATACCCAATCTTCTGGGATGTCTTCAAAAGCGGTACCTGGTTCGATGCCACCATCTTCATCGCCAATAGCTGGGTCATAGATGTAGTTACAGGCTGTACAAATCCATTTTTGCATTGTGTCCTCCTTATTTTCATTTTTTCTCAACAAATTAGTATTTACCCGATTTTCATCGGTGTTAAACTTTATACTACCTTCTTTAGGAAGGAGTATACGCTTTTCAGTGATCACAGCTTGAAGCAAGTGATCCCAAGGATCCAGGGGTAGTTCCTCTAAGATCTGTTCTTCAAAAGCAAGACCTAGAGCTGGGCAGGAGGTTTTCTTCAAATAGCGATCATAGTATCCTGCTCCATAGCCAATCCTTCCACCCTCCTGTGTAAACCCAAGACCGGGTGCTAGGATAAGATCCAGTTTCTCGGGAGCAATAATATTGTCTCCCGTTACTATCATAATACCATAATCATCCACTTGAAATGTATCATCCTTGCAATAGAGTAAAAATTCCATTTCTTTTCCTTTTGTTCTCGGAAGATAGAAATGCTTATCGGGATAATTCTCAAAAAACTGCAAGGTCTGAACTTCACTTCGAAAATGAGCATAACAAGCAACATGCTTGGCATTCTGAAAGACCTCTGTCTGTTCTAGGCGTTGCCAGATTGCTTTTGAATACTTACTACGCAGCTCAGGAGTAATGGAGCTTCTTATCTTTTCTAAATGTTCCCGTAATTGCTTTTTCATCAGAACTCAGTTTAGGATAGTTCGCTGGTACAATGGGGGCAACGTGTTGCCGCGATAGGAATCGACGTTTGGCAGAAAGGACAGGTTTTTTCTGTTTCTTCCACCACTTCAGGCTTCTTCATACGGTTTAGGCTACGAACAAGAAGGAAGATTACAAAAGCTATGATAATAAATTGAATGATAGCATTGATGAAGTTACCATAGGAAAATACTGCCGCTCCTGCTTCTTGTGCTGCTGCTAAATTCGGATAATTTCCACCATCCAGGGTGACAAAGAGTTGACTAAAGTCCACACCTTTTGTAAAGAGGCTGATTACAGGCATGATGAGATCATTAACCAGACTGGTTACAATGGCAGTAAAGGCGCCACCAAGGATAAAGGCTACTGCTAGATCCATGGCATTTCCACGTTGGATAAATTCTTTGAATTCTTTAAACATGATCATCTCCTATTTTTCTAGTATATTGAGTATTTCTCCATAAATCAGCACGCTATAGTCTTCTTTTGGGTAGTGTTCGTGTCTGATTTCCCCTGCAAGTTTGGTGGGTTCAAGTTCTTCTTGGTAGAGGATTTTGCATTCAAGATGAAATTCTGCTCCCTGTAAATGAGGGACAGGGATGGTGCCTTCTTGCAAAATCAAACCCAATTCCTCTACCTTGTTTACGTCCCGTCCACTCTTAGTCCCACAATAATGAAGTTCACGCGAGAATTCTCCTCGCTTTGGAACGGAGATGGTAAAGTAATGACTATCCTTTAGAAGTTCATAGCTGTAACGAGTAATGCGCACGGGTACCATGACGACAAATCGGTTCCAAAGGTAGCCCATGCTCCCCCATCCAATGGTCATGACATTGATCTTGTCATCTTTACGGGAGAATAAAAAGCTACCTCGAGTGAGTTGTTCCAGATAAGCTCTTGATTGTTCTAGGGCAAGCATGGTGGTCTTCCCTCCTTTAGAAGATTTCTAAGACATCCAGTACAAATTCTTGTGCGTTTTCTCTTGCTTCCTTATAATTGCGCTCAAAAGCATCGTCTCCACTTTCCTCTTCTGTATCGGTAATGGAACGAATGGCAAGAAAAGGAATTTGAGAACGATAGCAAGCATGGGCTAGACCAGCAGTTTCCATATCCACCGTTAATGGATCAAAGCGTTCAATGATCTCTTTTCTTCCTTCTTGATCAATAAACTGTTCACCACTGACCATGGGGCCACTATAGACTTTAAATCCATAGCTTTTGCTGGCAATGCCATGAATGACATTTTGCATCAGATCTGCATCAGCATGGAAATATCCCCTCTGTACCGGATCGATGTGAGGGGCATGTTTTTCTAAGAAGACATAATCTAAATCATGGTGGGCTACTTTGGTTGCCAGCACAACATCGCCGATCTTTAGATCAGCGATTGCTCCGGCCACACCTACCATAATGACAAGATCGGGTCGATGAAGATCAATGAGTCGCTGTGTGCAAAGGGCTGCATTGACCTTGCCAATTCCCGTATGGGCTAAAATAATCTCGTGATCTTTATAAAAACCTCTTGAATAAGTATAGAGGGCTCGACCCTCTTCCACCACATCTTCTAGATGTGATCGAAGAAGGGAGACTTCCTCTTTCATTGCACCGAGTAGGATAATTTTCACTTTGCAATAAGCTCCTTTATAACATTCTCTTGAGCAGTTTCGTCCATCATTCCTGGGGTCACCAGTTGGATGATTCCATCTTTATCAACAAATACATTGTGGGGAATTCCTCGTACTGCATAATTTTGAAGGACTTCGATTCCACCATCTTCCTCAAGGGCTAGGTTAGGGAAGGTAAATCCCTTTTCCTCTACGGTTTCACTAAATCGCTTCATGCCATCTTGAATGGTGACATTGAGAGCAAGTACATGATAGTCCTCGCCATACTGTTGATAAAGTTTTTCCACATGAGGTAATTCTTTCATACAGTAGACACAGTCTACACTCCAAAATACCAGATGAACTGGTTTACCACGCAGGTCGGAGAGTTTGACTTTATCACCTTTTAGTGTTTCTAGCTCAAAGTCTGGAGCAATGTTTCCAAGTCGTGGTCCGACAACAGCTTCTTCTTTTTCTTCTACAGCTGTTTCGGCCTGGGTCTCATTGGTTTCATTCTCTTGCACTGCTTCTTGTTGGCTACATCCTGCAACGAATAGAAGCAGCAAAAGAAGGAGTAGTGCTTGTTTCATAGAGCCTCCTCTAGCTATAATTGAAAAAAGCCCCGAAGGACTTATTTCAAGAGTTGATCGATTTTTGCTTTATCAAAGCCTTGGATAACTTCATCGTCAACTAGAAGTACGGGAACTCCCATGAATCCTTGTTGCATCAGCTCTTTTCTTGCATCCATGCTGGTAGATACATTTCTTTCTTCGTATTCAACCTCTAGTTGGTCTAGATAGTCCTTGGCTGCGTGGCAATACCCACATGTATTGCTTGTATAGATGATTACTTTCTTCATTTTATTCCTCCTATATTTAAAGACAAAATTAAGCTTTTCGCTTCTAGGCAATTAGTACCCATGATGCGTATGACTAAACAAAGGCAAATCGTTTTTTATCCACTCAAAAGAAGAAAGTTCCTTTGGATAAGTCTGTGTATAAAAACAAGAGTTATCCACATTATCCACAACTTCTCCACAGAAAACAGTTGCTAATTACTGATATCTCGCCAGTTTATATCATATTATTCATAAATAACTATCTCTTCATCTTCAACTATAATCGTGGTATGATGAAATCTAGGAGGAAATATGGCTTGGAGAACGCGAGGTCATCGAGGTGATCTCTTAGAAGATTTAATTGATATTAGCAATGAATATTACAGAGTTAATGAAATTGCTCGTGTGGATAAAATTGCTACGCCCATTAAAGTTGTCGAACAAAATAATCGCGGTCAAGTGATTCTGGGTTTCTTTGAAAAAAGGTCTACTGTGGATTATGTAGGTCTTTGTCAGGGAATTCCCCTTTGTTTTGATGCTAAAGAGACCTCAGCTATGTCCATTCCTCTTGCCAATTTCCATGATCACCAGATTGAATACATGAAGGATTTTAGAAAGCAAGGAGGAATCAGTTTCTTTCTCGTCTATTTTAAAGCGGAAGAAAAGTTTTTCCTTGTTCCTCTTGAACTCATCCTTGAAGCAAGAAAACATGCTGAAGCCGGAGGGAGGAAGTCCCTTTCTTTCTCTTTATGCGAAAAAAAAGCCATCCCTGTTGGCTTCTTAAATCATCATCTTCTACATTATCTACCAGCTATCAATGTCTATCTCGATCAATTGCAAGCGGAAAAAGAAAGGGAACTAGCCAATCGGCCATAGTTCCCTTAATCTTTTATAGTCATCAATTGTAAGTTTCTCTGCTCTGGAGGAGGGATCAATGCCAGTCCGTCTACAGGCTTCAAGAATCTCCTCCTTCTCGAAGCTCGTGGACAAAGCGTTCAAGATGGTTTTTCGACGCAATGAAAAAGCTCCTTTAATAATGTCCAGTGCCAGTGGATCAAGGGTTCTCTCTTGATGAGGAACAATGGCTACCACGGTACTCTCTACCTTTGGCGCAGGCAAGAAGCAGTTTTTACCTACATCAAAGAGTTTTTCAACCTCACCGTAACTTTGCGTGATAACAGAAAGAATTCCATAGTCCTTGCTACCGGGCTGGGCAACCAGTCGGGCGGCTACTTCCTTTTGCATCATCAGCACCATTCTCGTGATGTCTAAATCGGATTCAAGAAAATGCATGATGATGGCTGAAGTGATGTAATAAGGCAGATTTCCAA
>CAMFGQ010000039.1 GCA_945950065.1 uncultured Clostridia bacterium | reverse complement strand
CAGTAGCAAAAGAAGTGACGCCAGCACTGAGCTTTAATTTGAGGCAAGAATGAAAAAGACAAGAATAATCGATCCCTTAAGTCGGGAACAATACGATCAATATACCTTTTCCAGTGGATTTACCCTGGTGCATTATCCGAAAAAAGGCCGCTTTTTGAAAGGGGCCTACCTTAGCGTGGGCTATGGTTCCATTCAGTTGGAGGGAGAGGATGCTAAAGGAGAGCGTTTTTCCTTCCCCGAAGGTACAGCTCACTTTTTGGAGCATAAACTCTTCGAAAACGACGAGCTACATCTGATTGATCAAATGAGCTCTCTCGGGGCTTCTGTCAATGCCTTTACTAGCCATGATGTGACCTGCTATTATTTTACGGCACCCATCAACTTTATGAAATCCTTGAAGCTGCTTCTGGATATACCTGTCTATCCTGCCTATACAGAAGAAGGTGTGGTGGCAGAACGCAAAATTATCGCCCATGAAATTGCCATGTACCAAAATGACGTGGATTATCGTACCTTCCATCGGGGCTTAACCAATCTCTATCCCCATCATCCCATTGGGAGGGACATTGCTGGGACCAAAGAGAGCATTGAAAAAATTGACAAAGCACTACTTGATCAAGTTCTTCGTCATTATTATGTGCCATCCAACATGCTGCTTTTTGTGATTGGGGATTTTAGTGAAGAAGAAATTCAGGAGATGATTGCCTTACTGCCTGATTTTTATCTTCAGGAACGTCCGCTTGCAACAACATTTTTTCCAAAAGAGGATATGAAACCCAGTCACTTGCAGCTGCTAAGCGAAGAGGACATTCCAACAGCAAGCTTTTCCTATCTTGTAAAACTAAAGCCTATTGAGGATCAACACTGGTCCTTTAGAAGGCAGATCAAATATGGCATTCTCCTTGATGTGCTCTTTGGACCAGGTAGTGCATTCTATATGAAGCATTACGAGAACAATGATTTCCTTGATCTTGCTGCCAATTATCATTATGGAAAGGGATATCGTTTTGTTACCATTAGTGGCGAAGGAAAGAAGCCCTTGGTGGTGGAACAGTCCATTATGGAGAATCTGGATCATTTTAAGAACTACGGTTTGGCTGTGGAAGAAGCTGACCGTGTAAAAAAACGGATCATGGGTAGATATCTCATGGGCTTTAATTCCATTAAAGCTGTGGCAAGTAGCTTTACCCTCCTTCATCACAGGGGAGTGGCCATCTTTGACTATTTGAAAGTCCTGAACGAAATGATCATTGATGACTATCAGGATCTCTTTAAAGGACCAAGCTGCTTTAGTGCCACGCTGAACAAGGAGGAGAAATGAATCCAGTAGCCTTTTCATTATTTGGGCTTGAAGTACGTTGGTATGGAATCCTTATGGTTCTATCCTTTGTCATCGGCGGATGGCTGATTCGAAAGTGGGGGATGGAGCGTGGTTATAAGGAAGAAGATCTTCTCGACTTTACCCTAACGGTGATCCTTACCGCCATTGTGGGGGCGCGCTTATACTATGTTGCCTTCAGTTGGGAACATTATCAGGGTGATTTGTTGAAGATCATCAATTTGCGTGGTGGTGGTCTAGCCATTCACGGGGGAATTATCGGCGGAATTATCGGGGGCTATCTCTATTGTAAACGGAAGAAATTTAACTTCTGGGAGATGGCAGACCTGGTTGCACCTGCTCTGATATTGGGGCAAGCCATTGGAAGATGGGGAAACTTCATTAACCAAGAAGCTCATGGTGGACCTACGAATCTCCCTTGGGCCATTACCGTTGCAGGTCAAAAAGTTCATCCCACTTTCCTATACGAATCTCTTTGGAACCTTGCTATCTTTTTCTATCTCCTTCGCAAGCGCAAGAACAAAGAGTTCCATGGCCAGTTGATTCTGCTCCACGGGATTCTCTATTCCTTAGGAAGGGTTTGGATTGAAGGACTTCGCACCGATTCCCTGATGTTAGGACCCTTGCGTGTTGCACAGGTAGTGAGTATTGGAACCATCCTTTTGTTTGGAGGCATCTACTGGTATTTCAAAAAAAGGAGCACAAATCAGTAATCCCAAAGGATTGACAATAAATAACGAATGAAAGAATTTGCATATTTTCCTTGCAAGTTCTTTTTTTATTGTGTATTATAAGGATATAGGTGGCGAAAAGTGGCACAAAGTGGGACATATTCCCCAAACGAGAAGGTAGAACATGTTTATCGGTGAATTCAAACACACAACAGATGCTAAGGGACGCATCAGTATACCCAGCATTTTTCGTGAAGACTTAGGCGAAATCTTCTATATTACAAGAGGGCTCGACAAGTCTTTGTTTGTCTTTACCCAAAAAGAGTGGGAGAGATTAGATGAAAAAATTAAATCCATCCCCTTCACCAGTACGAATGGTCGGCTCTTCACTCGATTCTTCTATTCCGGTGCTACCAAATGCTCCCTTGATAAATCAGGTCGTGTACTCATCCCTCAAAACCTGCGTGAGTTTGCAGGCATTGAGAAAGATACAGTCCTTATTGGCGCGGGATCACGTGTTGAAATCTGGTCAGAAAGTGTCTGGAATGACTACTATGACACCGAGCTCAACTATGAAGAACTTGCTGCCCATATGGAAGAATTAGGAATCTAACATGGGTTTTGCACATATTAGCGTTATGCCCGACGAGGTTCTAGAACTATTACACATTCAATCAGACGGTGTTTACCTAGATGGGACACTGGGTGGTGCTGGTCATGCTTCAAGAATTCTAGAAAAGTTGGATACGGGCTTATTAGTAGGTACGGATAAAGATGAAGATGCCCTCCATCATAGCAAAGAAGTACTCAGTCGTATAGGAGGCAACTTTGTGCTTGCCAAGGCAGATTTTCTTCATGCTGATCTGCTTTTAGATGAATTGGAAATCGACAAAATTCAAGGAGCAATCCTTGATCTTGGCGTATCCAGCTACCAACTTGACGAAGCATCTAGAGGCTTTAGCTATCACAAAGAAGCGCCCCTAGATATGCGAATGAATCAGTGTCAAAAACTTGATGCTGCCACCATTGTGAACACCTACAGTGAAGAAGAAATCGCTGACATTCTCTGGAAATATGGTGAAGAAAAATGGGCAAAGCGTATCGCTCAGTTCATCCTTGAGTATCGTCCCATTGATACCACTCTGGAGCTTGTAGAGGTGATAAAACGAGCGATTCCAGCTGCCGCAAGGGAAGAGAAGCACCCAGGAAGAAAGACCTTCCAAGCCCTGCGTATTGCCGTAAATGGTGAGTTAGATACCTTGGAAGAAAGTTTAGAAAAGATAACAAACCGATTGGAGGTGGGGGGCAGGCTTGCTGTCATTACCTTCCACTCCTTAGAAGATCGCATTGTAAAACATTGTTTTCAGCGAATGGCCAAGGGTTGTGTGTGTCCACCAGAGTTTCCACTTTGCCAATGTGACAAAGAACCCCTTGTAAAAATCATTACCCGTAAACCCATTGAACCAGGCTTAAAGGAACTTGAGTTTAACCCACGTAGTCGAAGTGCAAAATTACGCGTTATAGAAAGGATATGAGATGAAGAAGTTCGATTTTAGCGAATTTGATAAAGCTTACAACGAAGATGTTAAGCGCAGAAAAATTGAAGAACAAAATCGCAAGCGAAACCGACGAGAAAAAAATGTTGATCGCGGAAAAGTTGTGGGTTACACTTTCATCATTATCCTTGCTTTCTTTATCTTTGCCAACATTATTGATGGCTATGTGGAGATGAACCGCATTAAATTTGAAAATGTAGAACTAGCAAAACGCGTAGAAACCTTGAATGAAGAAATTGCGGATTTGCGCATTAAAATTCAAGAAAAATCTTCTGTGCATATCGTTGAAAAGATTGCAAGAGAAGAACTTGGCATGATTAATCCTTATGAATCCCAGCGTAAAAAGCTAGAACTCCGCAGGAGCTTTGCATTGAATCCAGATGGAATCGGTGTTATAGTAAGAGAAGAAACAGAACAAAAAGCTAGCGGTGAATAGCGCGAATAAGAGGCATAATGAAAAAGTCAAATAGAAAGATGTATGTCGCTTTTGTCGTCATATGTCTTATTTTTTTGGTCATTCTAGCAAGGAGTTTTCAGCTGCAGATTATCGATCATCGAGACCTGTCAGAGAAGGCTGCTTCGCTGAGTAAATTAGATATTGATATTTACCCGGTTCGAGGAGACATCCTTGATGCCAATGGGAATGTCTTGGCCACATCAACCAAGTACTATGATTTTTGGGTGACGAAAACCGATCTCAACTATGAGAGTCTTGATGATGAGGCCAAACTTGACTTTGAAAAGGAACTAGATGAACTTGTTCCTCTACTTGGCATGACTAAAGAGCAGATGAAGGAAAAAATCTTCGGACCTGAAGACAGCAATCTTCTGATTAAGGATGTGACAAAAGAAGTGGCCGATCAGGTAATCGCCAACAAGCCTAGATGGCTTGCTGTAGCTTCACGCTACAAAAGAGTCTATCCCTTTAAAAGCCTTGCGGCTCATGTGATTGGTGTGACCAATGAAGAAGGCGTTGGGCTTTCTGGAATGGAACTAAGTTTCAATGACCAGCTCAGTGGTACCAGAGGAAAGTATGTCTTGGATACCGACCTCCATGGAAATGCCCTAGCACTCAGTGATAGTAAACGCTATCCGGCGACGGATGGCGATCTTGTTCAATCCACCATTGACATCAACATCCAACAGTATACAGAGACTTGGGCTCAGGCGTGTTTCGATGATGTCAAGCCAAAACGCGTCATCATGATTGTTATGGAAACCAAGACGGGGGAGATTAAAGCCTTTGCTGCTCCACCCGCTTTTGACCTGAATAAACCAACAGAGCTCCCTGGTATTGAAGGCTTAAGTGGAGAGGATTATGTGAATCATCTCTATAGCTACTGGGGGAATCCAGGAATGGAAGCCCTGTTTGAACCTGGAAGCATCAGTAAACTCCTGACCGTGGCGGCTGCGCTAGAAGACAACAGCATCACCATGGATACTCAGTTCTATTGCGAAGGATATTATCATTTCCCTGAGGACGATACGCAGCTTGAATGCTGGATTTACCCCAAAGCGCATGGATACCAAGATACAACCCATGCCTTGATGAATAGCTGCAATCCATCCTTTATTCAGATGGGAAGAATGATGGATAAAGGCCGACTCTACCACTATCATCAAGCCTTTGGCCTGGATAGACGATCACGGATGCCCTTAGGCAATGAAGCCTATCCTGTGCTTTTCGAGCCACCTACCGTGGTGGACGAAGCGGCACGTACCTATGGCTATGGTTACACGGTAACTCCTCTGCAGATGTTGGCAGCTGTAAATGCTGTGGTAAACGATGGGCTATATATGGAGCCCCATATCCATAAAAAAGTAACCAGCCCTGTGACGGATCAAGATCAAGCACCGGTCACTGGAGAGGCAGAGGAACAGAAGAAAGAAGAAGATCTTAAACCCAAAGCCTTACGTCAAGTCATTTCTCCGCGCACATCTGAATTGGTGCGTGGCATGATGGAGGCAACGATTCAGGATTCCGATGAAAAGTATTATGATACCAAGGGTATTCGCATGGGTGGTAAAACAGGAACCACCTATGTCACCATTGATGGTGTGTCTAAAGAAGAAAACGGTGAGCGTTTAGCTTATTTTCTTGCTGCACCCATTCAAGATCCCGAGTACTCCATTTATCTGTACATTGACCAACCTTCACGTAAAGTTTCTTCAACCTATAATGCTAAGTATTCGGTGAATCTGATGCTGGACATTATGCGTTATGTGGGTTATGGAACCGATGATGTTTCTGAAGGTCAATTGGTTACTGTGCCTGATTTAACAGGTCATAGTCCTGCTTCTGTACTGGAGTATCTTCGAGACATTGGTTTAACCGTAACCTTTAAAAACTACGATATGAATGACGAAGAGCTCGTGGTAAAAGAACAATTCCCCAATGCAGGTGACGAGGTGCTCCGCGGAGCAAACATCATCGTTAACTTTGGTGCAGATATGAGTGGATTGCATGCAAAACCACCAAAAGAAGGTCTCTATGAAACCTATATCCCCATGAGCGTAGATGATCTTGCGCCTCCTCCTTCTACTGATGATGAGCAGGAGAATGAAGAAAGCTACGAAGAAGAGAACGAGGAGGTGGAATAGTGGCAATCCAATATACCAATGAGAGCATTAGTTCACTAAAGGGAGCTGATCGTGTTCGCAAGCGTCCTGCCGTTATTTTTGGTTCCGATGGGATTGAGGGATGTAAGCATTCGGTATTTGAAATTCTTTCTAATTCCATTGATGAGGCAAGAGAGGGCTTTGGTAAAAAAATCCTCTTAACCCAACACAGCGATCACTCCATTACCATAGAAGACTTCGGAAGAGGAATTCCTGTTGGCTACAATCGGAAAGAGAAGAAACACAATTGGGAGCTTCTCTTCACCGAACTCTATGCTGGTGGAAAGTACAATACCAATGAAGGCATGAACTATCAGTACAGTCTAGGGCTCAATGGCTTGGGTCTAACAGCGACTCAGTATAGTTCAGCCTATATGGATGTAAAAATCCACCGTGAAGGAAAAGCCTATGAACTTCATTTTGAAAAAGGTGAAGTGGTGGGTGGACTGAAACAATCCAAGAGCAATGAGCCTACTGGAACAAAGATCACATGGAAGCCTGACTTGGATGTCTTCACGGACATTGAAATTGAAAAAGAATACTTTCAGAAATTATTAAAAGAACAGGCGGTCGTCAATCGCGGTGTTCGCTTCATCTATCATCATGAGGCCAGTGGATTAACGGAAGAATACTACTATGAGCATGGGATAGAAGATTATCTAGTGGAACTCTCCCAGCAAAAAGAGTTTACTCCCTTTTATACGTTGAAGGATGAAGGTGTTGGGCGTGACCGTAAAGACCACCCTGATTACAAAGTGAAGTATGAACTGGTGATGACCTTTAATAATGAAGTCAATGCCCTCAAGTACTTCCATAATTCTAGCGCACTGACCTATGGTGGCTCACCTGATGCGGCTGTAAAGACAGCTTTTGTCTATGAAATTGACAAGTTCATGAAAAATGCTGGCAAGTACCGTAAAAACGAATCCATGATTAACTTTGTAGACATTGAGGATAGTTTGCTCCTGATCTGTAACTCCTTTTCTACCATTACCAGTTATGAGAATCAGACCAAACGGAGCATCACCAATCATTTTATTCGACGTTTTTTGACGGACTCCATCCGTTCTCATTTAGAGATCATCTTTACTGAGAATCCCGATGTGATGAATAAAGTGTTGGATCAAATCCTGGTCAATAAGCGAAGTAGAGAGCGGGCTGAAGTTGCTCGAACAACCATTCGAAAGCAACTTAGCACCAAACACGACGTCTTCAACAAAGTACCTAAGTTTGTAGATTGTCGCAGCAAGAAGGCGTCGGAGCGAGAACTCTTTATTGTTGAGGGTGATTCTGCGCTAGGTGCCTGCAAAATGGCTCGCGATGCAAACTTCCAAGCACTGATTCCCATTCGCGGAAAGATCCTCAATACACTTAAATCTGATTACGACAAGATTTTTAAGAGCGAGATCATCATGGATTTGATGAAGGTTATTGGTGCTGGTGTTGAGATTCAAAGCAAGCATAAAGCAATTGATGATAGCTTTGACATCAATGGCCTGCGTTATGATAAGATCATCATTACCACCGATGCAGATGTGGATGGTTTTCAGATCCGCACCTTAATTCTCACCATGTTTTATCGTTTGGCACCGACTCTTCTTCGGGAGGGTAAGGTGTATATTGTTGAATCACCTCTTTATGAGATCGTGAGTAAGGGAAAAAGTCATTTTGCCTATTCCGACGGAGAGAAGAATGACATCGTAAACCGCCTCAAGGATCCTAAAGCATTGATTCATCGTTCCAAGGGGCTTGGTGAAAACAATCCGGAAATGATGTGGCAAACCACCATGAATCCGAAAACGAGAAAACTGATTCAAGTGAAAATTAGTGATGAGGAAAAAGCTCACTATACCTTTGATGCCCTGTTGGGTGACAACATTGAAGAAAGAAAGTTTTTAATCGAGACCAAAGGTACACAGTACCTGGATGTTTTAGACTTATCTTAGGGTGGATGGAAATCCATCCTTTTTTCATAGAAAGAAAGAGATGGTCATACAAGTTTCTTTGGCTTAAACCCTGCCAAGAAGAGGTATAGGATGCTTGAGAGGAGGTACCAATGCGACACATAAAACCCATTGATGTTGAATGTATTGAGGAGTATTTGGACATTTATCTTCAGGCTTATCCAGCTTATAAAAGCTTGGATCTTGCTTGTAGAGAGAAATACAGAGAAAAAACTCTGCGAGATATGAGTAGAAAAGAAGATGTAGACTTTATTGGGTGTTTCCAAGGAGATACTCTGGTGGGCATCATGAAGATGGTGAATTTCTCCATGAATCTTTATGGACAGATGCAGCCAGCGGTTGGTCTTATGTCCATGGCTGTCCATCCCTTTCATAAGAAAAAAGGAATTGCCCAGGAATTGATGGCGTACTACGAGAGCTACACCGTGGAAAAGGGAGGTCTTGTTGCTATCCTCTTGCCTTTTCGCTTTGGCTTTTACAGAAAACTAGGTTATGGACTTGGAGCGAGGATGGATGAGTATCATCTTGAAACGAAAAACCTTCCAGCTGATGGACAGATGGATTCCTTGGTTAAATTGGAGTCGAAGGATCTGAAAAGGATGCTGGACTGCTATGAAGAGATTGTTGAACAAAATCATGGAATGCTGATGAAGTTCAGCGAAGAAATTTGGGACATGGAGCAGGATGAGTCCACTCTGCGTGTTGGCTATGAGAGAGAGGGAGAACTTAAGGGCTATATGGCTTATCATTTTGAGGAAGCCAGTGCTGTCAACTATACCCTGAACACCCTTGTAGTGGATGAACTGGTTTATGAAGATGGGCAGGTGCTGCGAAGTTTTCTCACCTATCTCTATAGACAGGGTGATCTAGCGCAGACGGTGATTCTACGAAGTGGAGAGGAGGACTTTTACCATCTTCTGATGGATCCTCAGCACAGTTCCTTCTATTCTATACCCTTTGGTTATCTTCAGACCAATGTTTCGGCAGTGGGGAACATGTACAAAATCCCAGACCTAAAGCGCTTTGTAGAGTCTACATCCTATCGGGAGTTTCCCAAGGAGGAAGAGGTTAGGGTGAAGCTCTTCTATAGAGATGAGCTCTTAGATCACGAGAAAGCCTTTGTTCTTTGCTTTAAAGAAGGCAAGTGGTACCCAGGAAATGAGGAGGCAGTTGCACAGGTAAGCATAACTGCAAGACAGGGAGATCTTTCTTCCCTTTTCCTTAATGCCTCCAGCTTATCGGCCTTGATTAGGTTAGGGGTGATGGAGATCAGTGAGATGTCCTATGTTGATCAGCTGGATCGACTCTTTCGTTATGGGCAAAAGCCCTATAGCAATAATGATTTTTAATCTCATTTGAGAGGAGGAAACAAAGTGAAACTTGAAGAATTTGTTCTTGAAAACTGGCTTAACCCTGCAGCAGATAGTGAGAAGAATAAAATTTACCTAGGAGGTAGTTGCGTATTACCTCTCACCATGGAGGAATTGTTTGAGCTCATAGGGGAGGATTTGGATTCTTTCTTAGAAGAAGTCAGAACCATGAATCTTGGTTATGCTCCTTTCGAGGGGACTCCGCGACTGAGAAAAGCTGTGGCTAAACTCTATAGGAAGGTTCAGCCTGAAGAAGTGATTCTAACCCATGGGGGAACCGGTGCCAATCATACGGTGGTCATGACCTTGATTGAACCTGGAGACAGGGTGGTTTCCATTATGCCAAATTATCAGCAGTTTCATTCTCTACCCAAATCTCTAGGAGCTGAAGTGATTCAGGTAGACTTGAAACCTGAAAGAGGTTATGCACTAGACCTAGAGGAATTAGAAGCGGCTGTTGATGAACAGACGAAAGCTATTTTCTTTACCAATCCCAATAATCCTACGGGAGCGCTATTAAGTATAGAAGAGATGGAGAGAATGGTAGAGATTGCGAAGAAAGCTGATGCATGGATTATCTGTGATGAAATGTATCGTGGACTCAAAGAAGAGTACATGCCTTCCTTTGTTGACCTTTATGATAAGGCCATGGTGACCTGTAGTTCTTCCAAGATCTATTCCATGGCTGGCACTAGGGTAGGATGGATTATCTGTCCTGATCCAGAGATGCGATGGCATTTGTTCAACCGTCGCTCCTATGATTCAATTTGTGGTGGTGTCTTTGATGAGTGGCTCTTTGCCCTAGCCCTGGAGCATGTTGAAAAAATCTATCAGAGAAGCCGCGACATCATCGCTACCAATAAAGCCATTGTGGATCAGTGGCTAGATGGACATCCCTATCTACGACAGTATGCAGACTCCTATGGCACGACTTATTTGATTCATTATCTTCTGGATGTGGATGCACAGAAATTCTGTGATGATCTGCTGAATGAGAAAGGGGTTCTCCTCTGTCATGGAGACTGTTTCTTTATTCCTCATAGCTTTAGACTATCTCTAGCCCATGCTGAGAGACTGGAAGAAGGACTGGAGCTTATCGATCTCTACCTTGAAGAGCTATTAGCTAAAGGAGTGAACCTACGAAAGGAATAAAGAACTAGCCTGAAGATTACTGTTTTAATGAACCCGCTGCAGGCAGCTGGGTTCTTCTTTTTGCTCTAGGATAGAAAAGTAAATAATGTAATAATAATGCTGTTGACATCCCTTCGGATGGACAGTATACTCATCTATGCTGTCAAGCGAAGGCAGCCCTCTTAAAGAGAGTGATCCGATTAAAAAAACTTCAGTGAGAAAGAAAAAAAGTCTTGACTGAACCCCCTGTAATGGGGTATGATAATAGGGCACCTCAAGAGAAGATGCGTGGGTTTTTGCGGGAGC
>CAMFGQ010000038.1 GCA_945950065.1 uncultured Clostridia bacterium | reverse complement strand
TCTAATTTAGTTTTATACTTGTCTAGTCCATACCATAGGATATGGCATTAACAGGACAGGTTTTGAGTACGGTCTCTAGTTTTTCATGATCCAACTGAAGTCCATCCTCTAAACGTACATATGCTTTTTTGTTCATCATATAGAAGAGTTGTGGGTAGGCCTTGGCACAAATGGAGCAACCCATACAGGCGTCACGATTGACGATGAGTCCTCGATCAAGGCTGATTTCTGGGAAGTCCTCTTCTTTCATGACTTTTTCCATAATTCCTGAGAAAAGAAGGATGGAGATGACAGTAAGTACCCAACGAAGAGCCATAAAGCTTGGTCCTAGGAATTTAGCTTCATTGACCAGCATGGGAATCTTGATGACAGCCCAAGAGCTAAGGATGATGACACAGTTGCCAACAGAGGCTCCTTTTTTACGGAGCATGGCACACATGGGAAAAGCTGCATAGACTGGTCCAGCTGAGATACTCCCAACAAGAAAAGAAAGGAAGATGCCCTTTGCTTTTGCCTCTTTTCCTAGGAGTTCCATAATCTTCTCTTTTGGAACCCAAAGATCAAGTAGGGCAGTCAGGATAAAGATGACTGGCATAATCATCAGCATTTCTTTGATAAAGTAACCGCTGCTTTTGATGGAGGCCATTCCTAGCTCAGGTTTAATAAGAGTTAGGATTAGGTAGCCGATAAGAAGGAGGACGATGAAAACATTCCCCTTTATTTTTTCTACGAGTTTCATAAAATAACCCCCATCAGTAGTGCAATCACCATGGCAAAGACAAAACTCAGTCCATTTCGGAGCACAGTGAATTTAGTGCCAAAAGTTTTTTGTTCTAAGGGAAAGGTCACCACACCCACCATGGTTAAGGTTGTAAGAAAAGAAACAGATGGAACAATGCTAACGCCTGCACCGATTAAGGTTCCGATCAGTGGAAAGGCAATAAAGGCGGGGACCAAAGTGATGGTACCAAAAAGTGCTGCTACTAAAGTGGAAAGGAATACGGAGTGGCTTTTGACAAAGCTTGCAATGCTTTCTGGTGGCAAGATGGTCAGGATGAGGCCAATAGCAAAGATGATGGATAGAATGCTACCTAGCATACCTCTTCCCATGGAAAAGGCCATCTTCAAAGCCTGTTTTGTTTTTGCTTTGTCTTTTTTAAGAGACAGAGCCAAAAAGAGCAAGGTTCCAATCCAGACGATAAGTGTAAAGATATCCAAAACGGTTGCCTCCTTTATGGTGCAGGAACTTTTACGACAGTAAGTTCGAGAATCTCATCCTTGAGATTCTTCACATTCATGTGGATGCCTTCTGGAATCTTTAAAAGACTCCCTGCTTCATAACTCCGTGCTTCACCGTGATCTAAGGCAATGCTTAGTTCACCTGTGATGACGAGCATATAGACATTTGCGTTGGAGAAATGTTCTGGTAAGCCTTCTCCCTTTGGCAAAATCATATGGTTATAGTTGACATGTTCATCGGCGATAACGCGCTCGATGACTTTTTCATTCTTTTTTGCTAATTGAAATACTTGTTCAATCATGTTGACCTCCAAATTCATTCTGTTTAGGAGTATAGCGAAAGGCGAAAGGAATAAATAGACACCAATGTTTCTTTTCGCTATACTTGCAGCAAGGAGGTATTCTATGCTGAAGATCATTAACACCATTCCATTGTTTTCAAGCATACCTAAAGCAGAGCTAGAAAGGTTTATCAAACAAGGGAAAATCCATGTAAAAGAGTATTACAAGGGAACAACGGTTTATGATGAAGGAGAGACATCCATTAGCTTCGATGTTGTGATAGATGGAAGTTTAGCTGCCTATACGCTTTCAGAAAATGGTTCCACCATGATCATGTTTGAGTTCATAAAAGGGCAGATGCTAGGGGCTAATCTGCTTTTTGGGGATAAGAAAGCCTATCCCTTTTCGATTTATGCTCTCGATGATACAAAAGTTCTTCATATCAGTAGACAAGCAGTGGCTAGCTTTTTGCACTATTATCCTTTTGTGATGGACTATGTAGCCATGCTGTCCCATAATTCGCAAAAACTCAATGTGAAAATTACCATGGCAATGCATAAAACCTTACGTGAGAATCTCTTGGAATACTTCGAGCAACAAAGTCTTGCTCAGCAGTCCTGTGTGATTGAACTTCCTATGAGCAAGAAGCAGCTAGCAGATCATTTAGGTGTACAGCGTCCATCTCTATTTCGAGAATTGAAAAAGTTAAAGGAAGAAGGAATGATTACGGTAAACAATCGAATCATTACCCTACATCAGTGTTCGCGCTAAAGGGAAGTCATAGTAAATCATTCTATAAGTTCATTTTTTAACAGAATAAACATCATAAATCTCATTGGTGGAAAATGTCCTTATCTTTGACAATTATGACTTTAAGGCTTATATTATTAGGTGTAGTAATTTTATTCTTTTGTCCTTAATGGATATAGAAACAGGAGGATGTATGGGTGTTCTAACCTTCCGTGGGGGAATTCACGTACCTCATGCAAAAGAGGCAACTGAGAAGTTACCCATTGTGACTTGTCCTGCTCCCGAACGGATTTTTCTTTCGATGCGTCAGCACATAGGAGCTCCTGCCCAACCAGTGGTGAAAGTAGGAGACGAAGTAAAAGTTGGCCAGCTTATTGGACAAGCTGGTAGTTTTGTATCTGCCAACATTCACAGCAGTGTTTCTGGTAAAGTGAAAAAGATCTTCAACAAGAGGATTATGGGTGCAGATACAGTGCTTGTTGAGATAGAAAACGATGGACAAGAAACCTTACATGAGGACATCAAACCTCATGGGACCTGTGAAGACTTAAGTGAAGAGGAGATCAGAACTCTCTTGGGTCAATCAGGAATTGTCGGTATGGGTGGAGCTGGTTTTCCAATTCATGTAAAACTATCACCACCTGAAAATAAACCCATTGATAGCTTAATCATCAATGGTGCAGAATGTGAACCTTATCTTACCAATGACCATCGCTTGATGCTTGAGCATGGCCGTGAAATTGTTGAAGGTGCACGACTGATTAAAAAATGTCTCGGTGTGAGCAAAGTGTATATTGGGATTGAAAACAATAAGCAAGATGCCATTTTAGCAATGGAAGAACATACACGCCAAGACAGTGATATTGAAGTCGTTGCACTCAAAGTAAAATATCCACAGGGAGCAGAAAAACAGCTGATCTATGCTTGTACCAAGCGTTATGTTCCCAGCGGTGGACTACCCATGGATGTGGGCGTTGTGGTCAGTAACATGGCTTCAACAAAGGCAGTAGCCGATTACATTTTAAGAGGTATGCCTCTTATTGAAAGAATCTGTACTGTGACAGGAAGTGGCATTAAGCATCCTATGAATGTACAAATCAAAAATGGTACAACAATTGAGCATATTGCTCAGTGTGCTGGTGGACTTGCAGAGGATTTTGAAAAGCTTATTCTAGGTGGTCCCATGATGGGGCAAGCAGCTCCTGATCTGACCATTCCCTCTACAAAAACTACCTCGGGACTCTTGTTTTTAAATCAAGAGGATGCCTTTATCCCCGAATCAACCCCTTGTATTAAGTGTGGAAAATGCGTTGATATTTGTCCTGTTTTCTTACAGCCGGCTTATATTGCTCGCTATGCAGAAAAAGGACATATGGCTAAAGCAGAAGAATACCGTGCCTTGGATTGTATCGAATGTGGAAGTTGTTCCTTCATTTGTCCTTCCAAGCGACCACTGGTTCACTCCATTCGCATCGCGAAACGCAAAATACTCGAGTCGAGAAGAAAGTAGGGGAATATGGAAAATTTAATTGTAACCTCATCACCCCATATTCGCTCGACGCGAACTGTTAAGTCGATTATGGGAGATGTGATTCTAGCTTTAGTTCCTGCTAGTATCCTGGGTGTCTATTACTATGGTACCCATGCTGCGCTGTTAATCGGTGTCACCATTGTGGCTGCCATGATTGCAGAAGCACTTGTTCAAATGATTCGAAAACAGCCTGTGACCCTTCATGATCTCAGTGCTGTTGTGACAGGCTTAATCTTAGCTTTAAACTTACCTCCATCAGTTCCTCTATGGATTGGAGTGGTGGGAGCAGTTTTTGCCATTGTCATTGTGAAGCAACTCTTTGGGGGATTGGGACAGAACTTTATGAACCCTGCCATGGCGGCTAGGGTCTTCCTTGTCATCTCCTATCCCAAACTGATGAGCGTCTTTCTAGAACCCATGACTCATGCTGTATCAGGTGCTACACCCATGGCCTTGATTAAAGCGGGGGAGATGGCAGCCCTACCCAATATGATGGATTCCTTCATTGGTAAGACTGCAGGAACCATTGGTGAGACCAGTGCACTTGCCCTTCTAGCTGGTGGACTCTATCTCATTGTGCGCAAAGTCATCAACTGGGAAATTCCAGTGATTTATATTGGAACGACCTTTGTGTTGACCTTCCTACTTGGTGGAATGGATGTAGAGTTTAGTCTCTATTCCCTCTTATCAGGTGGTCTGTTCCTGGGTGGCTTCTATATGTTGACAGACTATTCATCTTCTCCTATCTCGAAAACAGGAAAGATTATCTATGCCTTTGGGGCAGGACTGTTAACGGTCATCATTCGTCTCTATGGCGGTTATCCAGAAGGAGTTATGTTCTCCATTCTCCTGATGAATGTATGTACGCCAATGATTGAGCGCTATGCAGCTCCTAAAGTATTCGGAGGTGCCAAAAAATGAAAGAAATGATGAAATTAGGTTTGGTCCTTTTGCTTTTCAGTGCGATTTCAGCAGCAAGTCTTGCTTTAACCAATCAAGCTACGTTGCCCTCTATCGAAGAAGCACGTAAAGAAGCCGACCTCGAAAACATGCAACAAGTCTTTGCCGAGGCCGATGATTTTGAGGCCTTTAGCGATGAAGATCTTGCTAAACTAAAAGAACAAGCACCTATACTCAATCAACTCTTCACAGCTTTAAAAGGTGGAGAGAAGGTAGGTTATGTTGCCAAGGTGATCCCCAATGGATTTGGTGGACCCTTAGAAATTATCGTTGGTTTTGATGGTGAAGGCAGTATAACTGGACTACGTGTAGGTAAACATAGTGAAACTCCTGGACTGGGAGACAATGCCACTGCTCCAGAGTTTTATAATCAGTTCCAAGGTTTAACCTTGAGCAAAGAAATCGGAGTCAATAAAGTGCAAGCAGGAGACAATGAAGTGCAAGCCCTTAGTGCTGCAACCATCACTTCTGAAGCAGTGACCACCGGTGTCAATGAACTGGGAAAATTATTAGGAGGCTTAGAGTAAAATGAAGCTTTCCAATTTAACAAAAGGATTGATCAAAGAGAATCCCACCTTCGTTCAACTCCTAGGTATGTGTCCTACACTGGCTGTAACAACCAGTATGCAAAATGGTTTGGGAATGGGACTGGCTACAACTGCTGTTCTTGCCTTGAGTAATCTCTTGATTTCACTTCTGCGCAAGGTTGTCCCCAACAAAATCCGTATTCCTATCTTTGTTGTCATTATTGCTACCTTTGTTTCTATGGTAGAAATGACACTGGAAGCCTATGTTCAGCCACTCTATCAGGCGCTGGGACTCTTTATCCCCCTGATTGTTGTTAACTGTATCATTCTAGCTAGAGCCGAAGCCTTTGCTTCTGTTAACAAGCCCATTGATTCTTTCCTAGACGGTATTGGCATGGGACTTGGCTTCACGCTCTCACTTGGTGTACTTGGTCTGGTACGTGAAATTTTAGGTACTGGCGGCGTGGTTCTTTTTGGGAAACAATTGTTTAGTTTAGGCATCCCCAACACCATCGCAATGATCCTTCCTCCAGGAGCTTTCCTGGTACTAGGACTTCTCATTGCGCTAAAGAACGCCTTATCGCAGAAGAAGGAGGCATAGATGGAAAATGCAGGTATTATGACAATTATCATCAGTGCCATTCTGGTGAATAACTTTGTCCTTTCACGTTTCCTTGGTATTTGTCCCTTCCTCGGGATGAGTAAGAAAGTGGAAACTTCAGTGGGCATGGGTCTTGCCGTTACCTTCGTCATGACCATGGCTGGTATCTTTACTTATTTTGCGAATCAGTACATTCTGATTCCCCAAAATATGGGTTATCTGAAGACCGTTATGTTTATCCTGATCATTGCCTCACTCGTTCAGTTTGTAGAGATCGTGCTCAAGAAGATCCTTCCATCGCTTTATCAAGCTTTAGGAGTCTTTCTTCCTCTGATCACCACAAACTGTGCTGTTCTAGGGGTAACGCTCTTAAATGAACAATATGGCTTTAATCTACTCAAATCGGTGATTCACTCTGCTGCAGCTGCTCTAGGTTTTACCCTAGCCATTGTGCTCTTTGCCTTTATTCGTGAGCAAATGGAAACCAGCGACATTCCTGAAGCCTTTAAAGGATTCCCCATTGCTCTTGTGACAGCAAGTCTACTGAGCTTTGCCTTTTTAGGTTTCCAAGGCATTATTTAGGAGGTTCCCATGGATATCATGAAGATTATATGGCCTGTGGGTAGCCTGGCTGCACTGGGATTACTTTTTGGAGCAGCATTAGCCTTTGCTTCTCAAAAGTTCGCTGTTGCTGTGGACTCCAGAGCAGAAGCTATTGATGCAGTTCTACCTCAAGCAAACTGCGGTGGATGTGGTTACCCAGGATGTGCAAACTATGCTCAGGCAGTTGTCGATGGTGAAGCTATCGATCTGTGTAGTGTAGGTGGACTTCCTGTTGCTACGGAAATTGCCAAGATTATGGGTGTTGAAACCATTGGTTCCGGACAGAGAATGGTTGCTAAAGTTAAGTGCAATGGCGGAACCAATTGCAAGGATGATTTCCACTATCAAGGTCAACCAGGTTGTCTAGCTAAAAGTATGGTAGCTGGTGGTCCCAAAGCATGTAAAGATGGCTGTATTGGTGATGGAGACTGTGTTGCAGTCTGTAAGTTTGATGCCATTCATATCAATGATCATGGTGTGGCTCAGGTAGATGCAGACAAATGTGTTGCTTGCAAAATGTGTATTGCGGCATGTCCTAAAGGCATCATTGGCTTGGTACCAGATAGCAATCGTGCACATGTGCTCTGTAGCAATAAAGAGCGTGGGCCTCAAGTCAAGGCAAACTGTTCTGTTGCATGTATTGCATGTGGACTCTGTGTCAAGGCGTGTAAGTTTGATGCGATTCATGTCATCGATAATCTTTCACGGGTTGACTATGACAAATGTGTAAACTGCATGCAGTGTACCAAGGTTTGTCCTACCAAGGCTATTGAAGCTCTTATTCCAAAACGGAGAAGAACGGATCCTCGACCTACAGATGTAGCGACAGAAGCGGGTGTCTCAGTAGAGGAATAATGGATTAAAGATAAGTGCTCATTCATGGGCACTTCTTTTTTAGGAGAAGAAATGGTATATATGAGCTTTAACAACAGCTGCTCCCATGCAGCCATCTGTACCTTGTTAGAAGCAAGAGGAATCAAGATGGAGGCAGTGGATCTTTTGCACTCCATGCATGCCCATCTGCTTATGGATGATGGCTTTCATACAGGAGCTATGGTCCAAAGTGATGATGCTTATTCTTTAGGGTTAAGGGCCTTTGATCTTTGCTTTGTTTCTCATGAGGTCATGAACAAGGAACAGTTAAAGGACAAGGCATTGGAACTTATGCCCTGTGTTCTTCCCATGGTTTTAGAAGGAAGAAAACATGCAGTGATTCTTGAATCTTGGGATGAGGATGAACTGAAAATTCTCAACATGAAAAGAAAAGATGATGCAAGTCCAGAGGAGTATCGTTTCACCGAGGCAGAGTTTTTAGAGCGTATAAGCTTTCCCTTGCCACTGGGTGTCATCCAAGAGGGAGCTTTGGAGTCTTTTAAGGTGATAGAAGAAACAGAAGGAAATCTACATGCCTATGGAGAAAGGCTTCAGGAGCTGCAGAAAGAACTTGAGGGAAAGGTGACACCAGAAGCTTTAAAGGATCTGCGTCCTCTTCTTTTGGACCTTCCAGATGCTCTGGAAGGCCTTGAGAAGTGGCATGATCTAAAAGAAGGATTCTTGACTCTTCAAGATCAAGTGGTGGCTATGCTAAAGGAGAAAAAAGAAAAAGCTCCCTTTTCATGGAAGGAGCTCTTTGATCTTTATGCAGTTTATTGTGAGAGAGTGCTAGAGGAACATAGGCAATTCCTTGTTACTCTTTAAGGAAGAACATTTTGAGTTTAGAAAAGTCCTCAGGTCCCAGATCAGTTAAGTGGGGGAGCAGGAGCTTGTAGGCTTCGGGCTCGAGGAAGAAGTCCATCTTCAGGAGTTCTTCTCCTCGATGGAGATAGCGTAGATGGATTCGCTGAGTCTGTTCATCGTAATGATGATCCCACTGGCTACTGGGGCCTTCACTGACTACTTGCTCTTGAAGTTTTTCTTGAAGCGATAGGGGAAGCCGATCGATAAAGAACTGCAAAACAACAAGACCCTCCTCACTCAAGAGAACACGGTCTTCATGACGTTGGATGAGATTGGTTTTAACAAGGTCACTGAGAATCAGCTCAATTTCAATGGGTGTGAAATCACAAGCCACCAGAGACTCTTGTATAGTTTCTTCTTCTATCTCTCCATCGACGAGGTCGAGGAGATGAAGGACACACAGCTTTTTTTCGATATCCATAACAACCTTTGTTTACTATCTGTAAAATTTAATTCTGCCTATGGTATAATGAAATGAACATATTTACTATAGCACAAGAGGTCCTTGAGGGACAATAGAGGTAAAGGAAATGAAGATTAATTATGTCGTCATCTTAGTCGCATTTTTCTTCGTGATCTTAGTTTCCATACAGTATACGCTGTTGCAGATTCTAAGTGAAATCAGAAGAATACGTGAAAAGAATAGGGACAATTCCTAATCGGAAAAGATTCCCATAAAGGAGATTGATGAGGCTTTGCTTGCTATACTGATGACGAAAGGAGGAAGAGAGCATGAACGAAATTTTCCAACTGATACTCGGCATCCCTGGTAATGAATCTATCTTTTTTACAGAACGGGATGAAGATCGCCTCTTAGACTATGCAAAAATCTACAAGGATCGCTTTGAACTTGATCTCCTGGCCTACTGCCTACAAAAGAAAAGTGCTCACTTTATTATCTATGATGGACCGGGGAAGAAGGAACTATTCGGACATAACTTAACGGAAGCTTATGGATACTACTTACAGCTTGTTACAGGTAAAGAAGTTAGGATGTCAAACAAACTCATTGCAATGGATTCCATCGATCAATACATGAACATGATGAAACTTTTTCATCAACAAGGGAGGAACTCCCTTATTCATTACAAACAATATTCACGATATGTGAAAGACCCTTTACTTAGTGTACACTTGGTGCTGAACACTTTCTCCATGAGTCACAAAGGGGATCAAGAAAAGTTTATGCAGGAATTAGTTAGTGAACCTTTGGCATGCTATGAGGTGGAGTTTAAGAAAGCCCAAGTCTTTAAGAAAGATAAACTCTCGAAAAGGAGAGAGCGGGCAAGAGACTATATGGAAAGCTTTTGTAGGGAACATAATCTTCAGAGGGACTTACTCTCCCTCCACCATGATACGGAAATGAAAAAGCTCCTCATCAAAGGCTTTCGTGAGGAGACAGATTTATCTTTTCGTGATATAGGCTATGTACTGGGACTCAGTCATACCACTGTCATACGGCTTTATCGCGAATCAGAATAACAACATTAGAAGTCGTGCAGCAATGCCAGCACATAGTCCTCCGATGGTATGGCTTAGAAGTGCTTTATTGGTGAGTTTACGCTCCCCAAGAGCATCCATCATACCGATATGTGTACTTAAATAACCACTCCAGGTCATTCCCATGGCTGTAAATACGGCGATATCAGGTGCACCGATTAATCCGTTTTTAAGGAGAGTTTCGCTCAGTCCCATGGCCGCCCCAACACTTCCCAGAGAGGTGATGGGGAAGGCGATGGCTTGTGGTGATGTAAAGCCAAAGAGCGGACGCAGGATAAACTCCAAGAGTTGTCCAAGTTTAGGAAGCACTGCTATGCCTTCATAGGCAACGCCTAGATACTGTCCGTTGGGGCCCTCAGGTCCAAAGGTAAGTAACATCACAATGGTACAGATGATAAGGACACCTGGAACGATGGACATGCCAATTTCAACACCACTTTTACCCCCGTCAAGGAGGGCTTCCATAATGCGCTGGAGGATGTTGCCTTCACGTATTTGACGAAACTCATAGTCTGCGTTGGTAACGGCTATTTCACCCTCTTGGGGCGGATAGACTTTCTTTGTAAAATGAAGCATAATGCGCACCGAGACCAGACTTCCAACCACAGCACCAAGATTTCCTAGAAGTACAGCCTTTACAAAACTCCCATCGCTAGCAAGGCTGACCATATAGGCGGAAAGAATAAGACCCATACCAAAAGATGTGCCTAGATTGGTCAGTGCTGGTAGCTGATAGGGCAAGAAAAACTGGGTAAAGGAACTGTCCCTTGCCAAGGAAATAATCGCTGGGTTGTCACTGAGATATGTAGTAATGATGCCTAAGGATGCTGCCCCTGGAAGATTATACATAGGCTTAATGATAGGGGAGATCAAGCGATTCAGTAGATGAATGACTCCGAATTCGCTAAAGAGTGCAGCTAAGGCTCCGGCCAGGACCGAGATAGCCATGATGAGGAAAACCGTGTTCAACAGGAGATCATGGGCTGTTGCCATGATGATTTTGAAAAGAAGTCCCAGAGAACCGATTTTATGAGCTAAAAACCAAAAAAAGAAAAACACAATAAGGACAATGATATAACTCTCTTTAGAAATAGCTTTTTTCTTATTCACATATACCACCTTTCTTCATCAACCATTATAGTATAGAGTAGAAGAAAAGGGTATCTGAAAAGCCTTTTTCTTGTGTTTATTTGTGGTAGAATGTTGACTATAGAAAAGGAGAGAAAAAATGGAACATCATGGAAAAGTCCTTTTTGATCGTGAAGAGATTGAAAAAATGGTTAAATCTCTGGGTGCAACCATTACAGAGGATTATAAAGACAAGAATTTGATGATTGTCTCACTGTTAAAGGGAGCCTTCGTCTTTACAGCTGATCTGATGCGTGAAATTAAATTGCCAGTGGTGATTGAGTTTATGACCACATCAAGCTACATCGACAAAAGTACAAAGTCAACTGGATTCGTCAACATCCTGCAGGATGTCAATCGTGACATCACTCCCTTTGACATTCTTATTGTGGATGACATCATCGACTCTGGGTTTACCATGGAGCATGTCTACAACGTGCTTTCCAGTCGGGGACCAAAGAGCATTAAGACCTGTACATTACTTGATAAACCCAGCAGACGTCAGGTTGATTTCAGCTGTGACTATGTGGGTGCAGCCATTGAGGATCACTTTATTGTTGGCTATGGACTGAATTTAGGCGATTACTATCGAAATGTCGATCATATTTTTGTTTATGAAGAATAGCGCTTGATTGCGCTTTTTTCTTTTGATGGAGGAGGAACAATGAGAAAGCTTACTCCAGAAA
>CAMFGQ010000037.1 GCA_945950065.1 uncultured Clostridia bacterium | reverse complement strand
TAACAGCCTTTAGTCTAAAGGAAGACTATGCCCCAGCGAGAAGATTGATCGATGCAGGCTGTGCAGTGGCTTTAGCAACAGACTATAACCCTGGTAGCTGTCATAGCATGAGTTTACCTCTTCTGATCGCTTTGGCCACCAACTACATGTCCATGAGCATGGAAGAGACTCTTTGTGCTCTTACACTCAATGGCGCAGCAGCCATGGACAAAGCAGATGAGGTGGGCAGTCTAGAGAGTGGAAAGAAAGCAGATATCCTGCTCCATGATGCGAAAACCTTAGATGATCTACCTTACTTTTTTGCCATGAACAGTGTGGAAGCCGTGATGAAGGCTGGAAAATGGGTAGTAGATGACAAGAAGAAATTACTCTTTATGAATCAGGAGGAAGAATGTTAGGGAATTTAACGGTGAGAGAATTTGTGGATACAGTAGCTTCTGATGCACCTGTTCCAGGTGGAGGAAGTGTATCGGCACTTGTAGGTGGAATCGGATCAGCCCTTCTCGAGATGGTATCCAATCTAACCATTGGAAGAAAAAAGTATGCTGAGTATGAAGAAGAGATGATCAAGCTTCGCATCGAAGTCATGGAGCTAAAGGATGAATTGTTAACTCTGATGGAAAAAGATTCCGAGAGCTATGAAGAAGTCATGAAATGTTACTCCATGCCCAAGAGCACTGATGAAGAAAAAGCAGAACGTAGTGCCAGCATTCAGCAATGTCTCTATGAGGCAGCACTTACTCCTCTTGAGGTAGCAAAAACTTGTCTTCGTGCTCTAGAAAAAGTAACCGATGTACTCACCATGGGAAATGTCAATGCTTACAGTGACGCTAAGGTAGCAGCGGTGTTGCTGCGCAGCGCACTTTATGGTGCCTGCTACAATGTTCAGATCAATGTAGAAAGCTTAAAAGACCAAGAGAAAGCGGCCATGCTCAGTGAAGAGATTCGCCTTCTCCGTGAGCAAGCGGATGCACTGGAAGCTGAAGCCCTGGCTGTACAGGTATAGACATGAAAATTGTATCGGATAGTTCACTGGATATTCGACCTCCTGTGGAGGGAGTTGATCTAGAGGTGATTCCTTTTGTGATCACCTTTGACAACAGCGAATATCGTGATCATCATTGGGATCAACTTCCTGAATATGAGCGAGATATGAAGGCGTCAAAGATCTTCAAAACAGCTTGCCCATCTCCCAATGAGTATTTGGAAGCCTTTCAAAATGCTAAGGGTCCCATTTATGGCATCACCATCTCCTCACTTCTTAGTGGAAGCTATAATTCCGCTATTCTAGGGAAGGAACTCTACTATGAGTCGGGAGGCACAGAGAAAATCCATATCTTTGATTCTCGCAGTGCTGGTGGTGGACCTAGCCTGATCTATTACAAACTCCTTGAACTCACAGAGCAAGGTTTGGACTTTGAAGAGATTGTTGAAAAGGTAGAAGCCTATCGAGATAGCATGGTGACCATGTTTGTGTCCGAGAGTCTGGATAATCTTGCAAAAGCAGGACGTCTCTCTAACATTAAACACCGTATCGCCAAGACCCTGAACATCCTTCCTGTGATGATTGCAACCGATGAAGGTCAAATCATACACGAAGCCAATGCGAGAGGTAGTAAGCAGGCCTTTGCGAAAATGGTGGCCAAGTTAAAAGAACTTAACCCTAAAGGAAAATGGCTATCCATTAATCATTCAGGCAATACAAAATGGGCAAACTATGTAAAAGAAGAGATGGAGAAAGCAGGTGTTTCTCGTATCTTCATGCAAAGAACTGCCCTTCTTAATACCATTTATTTGGATTTAAATGGCGTGATTGTAACCCTAGGATAGGAGAAGAAGAATGATCATAGATGGTGAAAAAGTAATCTTTTCTTTTGATGCAGCCATGGAAGCTGCTTATGTTGCAGAGGCAGGTAGTGCGCTAACAGTAAAAACCCATGACTGCTTCTATCAACACATGCTGGAAGAAGGTTCCTGCATTTCAACCTTTGAAATGGATTCAGCTAATCCTGCAACAGGTCCCATCTATGTAGAAGGGGCTGAGGTAGGGGATATCTTAAAGGTATCCATTGAAGACATTGAGGTGGCTGATCGTGGTGTGGCCATGGTCATTCCAGGAGCTGGTTTTCTAGCCGATCAAAATGTGGAAGAAACAAAGCTCATTATCCCCATTGAGGATGGCAAAGCACATCTTTTGGGACTAGAGCTTCCCATTCGTCCCATGATCGGGGTGATTGGTGTAGCTCCAGAAGAAGGAGACTCCTATCCCACAAACACACCTTGGAACCATGGTGGAAATATGGACACCAAGGACATTACTGCGGGAACCACGTTGTATTTTCCTGTAAGACAAGATGGTGCTCTACTAGCTTTAGGTGATGCACATGCCCTAATGGGGGATGGAGAAGTGGGCGTAACCGGACTTGAAATTCAAGCCACGGTGAAGCTGAAACTTGATGTCATCAAAGACAAAGACCTAGCATGGCCCCTGCTTGAAACTGAGGAAGCAACTATGCTCCTTGTTTCAGGAGATGATGTGGAGGATGCACTACGAAAAGGCTTAGAGCATACACTTCCTCTACTTCAGAAAGGACTTGATCTGAGCTGGAATGAGGCGACGATTTTGGCCTCTCTTTCACTGGATGCAAAAATTTCTCAGCTAGTGGATCCTAAGATAACTGTGCGTTATCCCATCCCCAAAAGCATTCTCTCCACTGAGAGGATTTTGGAGATTCTTTAACTCTATCCCTTTAAGGGATAAGAAGTAATTTAAAAGGTATAAAAATGGAGCTTGAAGAGTACATTCTTCAGGCTCCATTTTCGTTGAACTAATTTTTTTTCTTTTCTATTTTTCTACTCGTTACAGAATCGCTTTGGATTTCCACTTCCCTTTACGATAGAAAATATAGGTCAGGACTGCTCCCAGGGTCCAAGTGATCACAAGGGAGATAAAGATGGCCTCATGGCGTCCAATAGGATAGGCAGGACTTCTGGTTAGATAACTAATGCCATAGGCCAAGGGAACGCGAATGCCAAAGGTTAATAAGATCGAGATCCACATGGGTGTCATGGTGTCTCCAGCACCCCGCATAACACCACTCAGACTTTGGGTGATGCTGAAGAAGATATAGCCAGGTGCCAAAATGTAAAGGAGTTTTAAAGCATAAGCCGCCAGCTCTTCAGTTTGGGTAAAGAGCAGCATCAGACGATGTCCAAAGAGAAGAATGATGCTGGTGAGAATGATGGAGGTGGTGATGGCAAGAATGGTACCTTGTTTGGTTCCCTTAAGCACCCTGTCCATTCGTTTGGCTCCAACATTTTGTCCGGCATAGGTGGTCATGGCAAAGCCATAGGAAAAGTTAGGTAGCATGGCCAGTCCATCTACACGCATAACCATAAGAGAGGCCGCAATGTAGAACTCCCCAAACTGATTGGAGAGGGACTGAATCAGTAGCATAGCTAAACTAAAGATCCCCTGGGTTGCTCCTGATGGAAGTCCTAGCTTTAACATCTGCTTGATGTACTCCATGTTGACTTTAAAGTGTGCTTTTGGCAGGACAAAGATATCCGTAAAGGTAGTGAGCTTACGATAGGCTAGGATAGCCGAAAGTCCCTGAGCAATAATGGTAGCTAAAGATACTCCAGCTACGCCCATGTTAAAGACAGCAACAAATAGAATATCCAGCACGATGTTCACAATGGTTGCAAAGAGAAGATAGTAGAGGGAACTAATGGAGTCACCTAGACCACGCAGGATACCTGAAAGGATGTTAAAATAGGCAGCTCCAGCAATCCCGTACATCAGAATTCTCAGATAGCGAGATGCTGAAAACAGAATCTGCTCAGGCGTATTGAGAAAGCGTAGGAAGGGTCGAATCACAAAGGGTGCAACCAGCATCAGAAAAAGACTGACTCCAGCCGTGAGAAGAATGGCTGTTGCAATGCTGTTGGCCAGTTCCTCTTTCTTCTTTGCACCAAAATACTGGCTCACCATGATGTTGACTCCTGTACTAATTCCTATAAAAAAAAGAATAAGGAGATTGAGTACGGGACCTGAGGCCCCTACTGATGCAAGGGCATTATCTCCTACGAATCTCCCGACAACCATGGAGTCCACAGTGTTGTAAAGCTGTTGGGCTAAATTTCCCAAGAGGAGGGGTAGAGAAAAGGACAAAATCTTTTTCCACGGTTCCCCTTGGGTTAAATCTTTATAGTCTTGTTTGGGTAATTTATTTTCCATGATCATTCCTCTTGTTTGTGAAGTACTCTTGTGTTAAGGATGCTGGTGGCGATGGCAAGTCCAATGACTCCCAGCAGGATTCCTGGTACGCCTAGCAATTTAAAGCTGACATAGATGGTGAGTAGGGTCACCAGGGGATGAATGCCAATCTGTTTTCCAATAAATCTAGGCTCAATGATTTGTCGTGTAAAGACAATGAGTACATAGACGACAATACTTAGCAGAGCCTTGGTATACACTCCTGTCACCAGATAAAAGATGGTCATGGGCCAGAGAAAGGCACCGGCACCAAAAATAGGTAGTGCATCAAAAATCGCAAGGGCTAGTCCTAGTGGAATGGCATAGGACACCCCAATAACCAAAAAGAAAGAAATGGAAATCAGTGATGTGGCACTCATAATGTACAACTGCGCCTTAAACCAAGAGGCAAGTCCTAGTTTGGCGGATTTTCTAAAATTACGCAGGGTTCGGTCGATCCATCCAATCACCATAATGCGCTCTTTTAAGAAGTCCAGGATGGTCTCAAACTCCAAACTGAAGTAGAAAGAACTCATCAAGGTAAAGACGATAAAGATCAGCATAGAGGGTAAGCTCTTTGCCACTGCAAAGATCCTGGTGCTAAAGTCTAGTCCATTTAAGGTCAGAAGCCCGCCTCCCTTTAGACCCTGAATAAAGCTGTTATAGTCTTCGGGAAGTAAGCTTGGAAACTGAGCCTTTAGGGTACTGTAGGTATTCTTCAGCGAAGTGGAAAAAGAACCCACCATCTGTGAGGTATAATCCCCTGCAGTAGCGATACCTGATCTTGCGATCACTGCCAGTAGATAGACGAAAAGGCCGATGACAAGAAAGAGAACCAGGAGGGAAAAGATACTGGATAGAGCTCCCTTTATCCCCATTTCTTCAAGTTTTTTCTTAAGGGGATTCGCCAAGGCAGCGATGATGAGGCCTAGAATAAAAGGCATCAACAGGCCCAAAATCACAAAGGAAATCCGATAGAGAAAAACAACCCCTATAAGGAGTAGGATAAAGATAAAAAATTTATTCATAAGTGGATTATTCATTGATTTCTCCCCTGGGTAAGTGTGCCCTAAGTATACCATATTTGTTGTTATTTAAGTCTGTTCAAGGCTCTTTGACTATGGTACCATAAATAGAGTTTAGGAGGTAGTTATGGATTTTAGAAGCGATACAGTTACAAGGCCAACCCAGTCCATGCGTGAAGCCATGCTCACTGCTATGGTGGGTGATGATGTCTATGACGATGATCCCAGCGTCCATGAATTACAAGACAGAGTTGCACACTTGCTAGGAAAAGAAGCTGCACTTTTTGTGCCTTCTGGTACATTTTCAAACCAACTGGCTATCATGACTCATACCCAACCAGGCGATGAAATACTCGTTCTAGAAGACGCACATATTTTCTTGCATGAGGCGGGAGCACCAGGACTTCTCAGCGGTGTAAACATGCGTTTGGCAAAAAGTATTGACGGTACCTATGATCTAGAAGAACTGCCTTCCCTCTTTAGGGAAAAGGATATCCATCATCCAAGAACTTCGCTCCTTTGTATGGAAAACGCCCATGGCAATGGCCGTGTGATTTCTTTGGATTCCATGAAAGATGTCTATGAGATCGCCAAAGAAAAAGGTGCCATGGTCCATCTTGATGGTGCTAGGCTCTTTAATGCTGCTCTATCTTTAGAGGTAGAGCCCCATGAGCTTGCTGCCTATACCGACACAGTCAGTGTATGCTTATCCAAGGGATTAGCCGCTCCCATTGGCTCCCTACTTGTTGGAAGCAAAGACTTTATTGAGAAGGCGAGAATCTACCGCAAAATCATGGGTGGCGGTATGCGTCAGGTAGGAATCTTAGCTGCCTGTGGCCTTGTTGCCTTGGATGAAGTCCTACCTCGTCTCGAGGAAGACCATCAGAATGCACGCTATCTTGCTCTAAGTCTGGATGAGATTCCATCGGTACACATTGCTTGGGATCGCCTGGACCTGAACATGGTTTTCTTCACCTTAGATGAGGACATTGATTTAGCGGAAGAATTAGGTGAAAGAGGAATTCTGGTGAATCCTCTTGATCTAGGTGAGTACCGTTTTGTGACCCATATTGATACCACCAAGGAAGACATCGATCGCCTCATTCTAGCCATGAAAGAGATCCTTCTGTGATTCTAAGGACTAGAGTAGAGTCAGAGCGCAATTTAGAAAAAGTCCTACGACAAGGTTTTGGACTTTCCTCCCGTATGATTACTGAACTTCGAAAAGAAGGAATGATCTTTGTGGATGGAAAAGTTAGACACACCAACTATATGGTGAAAAAGGGCAGTGAGGTCCATGTCAAGTTGGATTTTGAGAGAAATACCTATCCAACGGAAGCCATGGACATTGAGGTCATCTATGAAGATGAAGGTCTTCTGGTGATCAACAAAGACCCCTATCGATCGGTTCACCCCACCAGTGGAGTACCAGATGGAACTCTACTCAATGGTGTTGGCCACTACGCGAAGATGAAAGGTGAGGACTACAAAATCCGTTTCGTTCATCGCTTAGATCGTGATACCTCGGGTGTACTGATTATCGCCAAGAATAAATTTATCCATCACAAGCTATCTGAGCAGTTCATTAACAGAAGTCCTGAAAAAATCTACCTTGCCCTAGTTCAGGGAATACCGCCCAAAGAGTTTAGGGTTGAAGGAAAGATAGGAAAGGAAGAAGGAGAAATCCGAAGAAAATTCTTTCCTGGGGGACAGGACTCATTGACAGAGTTCACAAGGCTCTGGAGCCAAGACAATTATAGTCTAGTGGAGTGTCGTCCCATTACGGGTAGAACCCATCAATTGCGCCTTCACCTTGCCCATAAAGGCCATGTGATTCTAGGGGATGAACTTTATGGTTATGTTGGAGACATTAAACGTCAACTGCTTCACTGTGTAGAAATGAGCATTGATCATCCTATCAGTGGAGAGAAAATACACTTCCATGCAGATCTGAAAGAAGATATGCGGGAATTCATGGAGAAGAAACATGAGTAAACGAAATTTAGGATTACTGCTGATTCTATTGGGTGTAGTCCTTCTGATTCAGAAACTACCCTTACCCATTGACTTGAGGATCATCCAAGACCTCTTGCCCTATCTTGCTATTGTAGGCTTTGGTATCTACCTCCTCAATGGAAGAAACTACCAATTTGCCTTCCCATTAATCTATATAGGTGTGGCCTATATTTTGTCCATTATGGGATGGTTTCACATTGTCAACGAGCAGTACTTTGGACCATCAATCCTTATTGTCTTAGGACTAGGGTTCATTGTACAAGGAAAACTTGGAAGGAGATAAATTTTGCATACATTGTATCTAGATGGAGAAAGTCTGGGAATTAAGGATGTGGTTGAGGTTGCCCGTTTTGGAAGAAAGACAGCCCTGTCAGATGAAGCGAAACAACGTGTTCAAGAATCGGCTGAGCAAGTAGAACGCTTTATTGAAGAAGAACGCGTGATCTATGGTATTACTACAGGTTTTGGAAAGTTTTCTGATGTGAAGATTTCTAAAGAAGAAATCTCTGCACTGCAGAGAAACCTTATCCTCAGCCATGCCTGTGGAGTGGGTGATTATCTAAAAGTCGATGAAGTACGTGCCCTGATGCTTCTTCGTGTCAATGCACTCAGTCGTGGGTTCTCGGGGATTCGTTTAGAAACCCTAGAACGACTTCTGTATCTATTGAACCAAGATATCCTTCCTTTAATTCCTGAAAAGGGCTCTCTTGGAGCTTCGGGAGATCTTGCACCTCTTGCACACATGGTCCTTCCTCTTATAGGAGAAGGAGAGTGTTTTTACGGTGGTATTCGAAGATCAGCTGCCGATGTTCATGAAGAGTTAGGCATTGAACCCATTGAGCTTTATGCCAAAGAGGGTCTAGCCCTGATTAATGGAACCCAAGTTATGACTGCCATTGGTCTACTTGCTTACTATGATGCAGTTTCTCTCTATGAACAAGGAAAAGTTATTTATGCTATGACTCTGGAGGCCCTGGAAGGCATCACAGATGCCCTGGATCCACGTCTCCATAAACTACGTCCTCATGCTGGTCAGATGCAGTTTGCTGAAGATGTTCTCTCCATCCTGGAGGGTTCTCGTCGCGTTACACGTCAAGGTGAAAAACGTGTACAGGATGCCTATACACTGCGCTGTGCTCCTCAAGTACTAGGTGCAAGCTGGGATGCTTTAGAGTATGTAGGCAAGAAGATTGAAATTGAAATCAATGCCGTTACGGACAATCCTATTATCTTCAAAGAAGATCAAGTTGCTATAAGCGGTGGGAATTTTCATGGTCAACCCATGGCGTTAGCCTTTGACTTTTTGGGTATAGCTGTGAGTGAAATGGCCAATATTTCTGAAAGACGTATTGAGCGTCTTGTCAATCCGGCTTTAAGTGGTATGGAAGCTTTTCTCACTCCAAAGGGTGGCCTTCATTCTGGGTTCATGATTGCCCAGTATGCTACAGCTGCACTAGTCAGTGAGAATAAAGTGTTGGCTCATCCAGCTAGCGTGGATAGCATTCCATCCAGTGCTAATCAAGAGGACCATGTATCCATGGGAACCATTGCTGCAAGAAAAGCCAAGGCCATTCTCCAGAACACGAGACAGGTTCTTGCTGTGGAGTATCTCTGTGCTGCCCAAGCCATCGATCTTCAAGACGCCAAGGATGACATGGCGAGAAGAACAAGAGAAGCCTATGATGAACTTCGTAGCAGAATTCCCTTTATGGATGAGGATCGTTTTCTTTCTCCAGATATGCTAAAAGCTGCTGATTTATTAGTAGCAGAAAGATTATTAGAACAATGAGACCAGAGTTAATCGAAAAAATTAATGCTCTAGCTAAAAAACAAAAAGATGTTGGTCTAACGGAAGAAGAAAAGAAAATCCAAAAACAACTGCGTGATGAATATCTGCGGGAATTTCGCAAGAGTTTTCGTGCTCGTCTGGAGAATTTACACATCGAAAGAGAAGAGTAGGAGGACCAATGAGAACATTTTTACGCAATCTCATTTTGGCCATTCTCTTAGCAAGCCTAGCAGGTGTTGTATTTGCTCTCGTTTTTGATCATTTACAAAATCGAAGAATAGAAGACCAAAGTACGTCTCACCAAGAGCTTGCCGCAGAACAGGAAAAGCCAAAAGAGACAGCAACGCAAGAAGTAAAAGTTGAACTACAAGAAGGATCCATTGTCAGTGTAGTCAATGAAGTCAAGAACTCCGTAGTGTCTGTTCAACGTTTCAATCAGTTTATGGGTGGCGAGCCCCAGGTCTCAGGATCGGGTTCAGGTGTTTTTTATAAGGAAGACGACGAGTACTATTATCTCATGACCAATGCCCATGTGATTGAGCGAGCAGATCTGATTCAGATCCAGTTACCTGATCAGGACAAGATCAATGCTGATCGTGTGGGTTCGGATACGGATACGGATTTAGCTGTACTCCGAGTAAAAAAGAGTGACATCGATAACCCCAGTCAGATTCGTCTAGCCCAAATCGGCAATTCCGATCAACTGGTCATCGGTGAAACCGTTTTTGCTGTAGGTAATGCGCTAGGACTAGGTCAGTCTGTCACCAAAGGGATTGTCTCTGCGGTTGGCCGTGATGACCTTCAGTCTGCCCAGAGATCCTATAAACTGATCCAGACCGATGCAGCTATCAATCCTGGCAACAGTGGTGGTGCACTCTTCAATGTGGAGGGTAAACTCATCGGTATCAATTCACAAAAGATTGGCGGAACGAGAATTGATGGTGTTGGCTTTGCGATTCCCATCAATGCTGCCTTTGAAATCTCCACTGCACTTCTTGAAAAAGGATTCTTACCAACTCCCTATCTTGGGGTCGTTTTGGAAGATATGAATCTAGAAGCCCTTGATTATTACAACATTCCAAGGGGAGTCTTTGTTCAGCAGATTGTTGAAGGTGGACCTGCTCATCAAGCGGGTGTTCAAGCAAAGGATCTGATTCTAAAAATCAATGATCAAGAAACCTTACGTTCGGATCAACTAAGGGGTATTCTGCGCACCTTTAAGACAGGAGATACCGTTACTTTGACCATCTTTAGGACAGATCATATTGAGGAGATTGAGGTGATCTTAGCTGAGAAACCAGAAGAGACCTTTGGTCCACAGCAAGTTCCTCAACCAGAAAGTCCGTAAGAATAATAAGCCAGATAAAGGAAGAAGAGTTCCCTTAGCGGGAACTCTTCTTATTTCTATCGAGAATGATTGCACTAAAGACCGTGAGAATGATTGCCACAATAAATGCTTCATTTTTTCCGGCAATGGCATATCCTTGAATATAAGGTTGAGCTCTTAAGAGTGCAATGGGCATGGCTAGGAGCTGTAGAATCAGCCCAGCGATATAGCTAATGCCTAGGGTTAAACAGCCTAAAACCTTTAAAAAGCCACTGATAATGCGGATGATGAAGGCGATAAAGCTAATCAGAATACTAACTTTCAGCGCAACCACAAAGTTTTCTATAGTAAGTAAGGTGGTGTATTCTCCCAGACCATAGAGAATAGCCGCAGAGAGCAGCCAATTGATGAGTAAATTCATGTTTACCTTCTTTCGACCAAGACAGCTTTTCCACCTATCCAAACTCTGTGGCTAAGACTGTCGTATTTTCCAAAGACGCGTCCTTGGTATCCTAGGGCTTCGCCCTGTGCAAAGACGAGTTCTTGTTTCTCATGGATAAAGCCATGATGGAGCAGGAGTCCATAGAGTGCACCGTTGGCAGAACCCGTTACGGGATCTTCAGGAATACCACAGGCAGGTGCAAAGTCCCTTGTATAGATATGGTAATCCTCTCCTTCTTCCATGACATAGAGATGAGTACTCAGGACACCCATGGCAAGATTTAGGGCAGCTAGCTCTCCCATGTTAGGGAAAAGCTGATCCACAGTACTACGGGACTTCATGGGTACGAAAAGATCCCAATTGCCAGTGTTAGCAGCTTGTAGGGGATAGTTATGATCAAGATCCTCTTTCTGTATTCCTAGAGCATCCAAGAGGTCTTGCAGCTCAAAGAGGATTTCTTTGACCAAAGGCTCTGCTTGGAGCATCCAGACTTTTTCAAGTCCCTCTGGTCCATATTGGTAGCGAATGGGGATTTCCCCTACAGGCGTATGGTAGATTTCTTCTTCACGGACCTTTTCACTTCCTCTGTTCCAAGCAAAGGCCAGGGTTGCATGTCCACAGAAGTCTATTTCTTCAGTAGGGGAGAAATAGCGCAGTGTTGTCCCTTCAAAGAAAAGGGTTTCAGCAAAACCGAGCTTTGCTGCAATGGCTTGCATTTCTTCTTCACTTCGTCCTGTGGCTTCCACAAGTGCCGTTCGATTTCCTTTTCCAACTTTATCTGAAAACGCATCATAGATTAGCA
>CAMFGQ010000036.1 GCA_945950065.1 uncultured Clostridia bacterium | reverse complement strand
CCAACAAAATGTCCCTTGTGTAAATAATCTCCTTCTACGAGGATTTCACCTTCAGGACTGATGCTCACGCTATCATCAAAGAAGGGTTTTCCAACGGTTCCTTCCAGGCGTTTCTCTACATCTTCAGATGAGGTAACACTGATGATTCCCGTTTCTGTCAGACCATAGCCATTGACAAAGTAATAGCCAAGACCATTGAACAGCTCTAAGCTTTCTCTAGGAATGTAGCCACCGCCGGTACACAGTAGATGCATGTCATTGCCAAATAGCTGTGCACGAAGTTTGGGCATAACGATTTTGTTGATCATCTCTTGCCCAGCTCGACCGTGTTTCTTTTGAATACGCAGGCTCTCTTCTAGAGCATGTGCAAGCTTTGCCTCTACTTCTTTGCCCATCATTTTCCATCTTCCACGAACTGTTCGTGCAATGCTATTCCAGAAAAGAGGGATAGAAATTAATTGTGTGACGCGGTGTTTTCTACAGGCTTCCAGTACATCTTCAGGTGCCATGGTCTTTGGAAAGACCATGGTATTCCCCATGACTTGGGTTAAAAGGAGGACGGTAGTAAAGCCCATAACATGATGGAAAGGCAAGAAGGCTAGGGAACGTTCTTGAACCAATTCTCTTCCCCAACGATCACTGGTTTCAAGTAAGCCAGTTAATGCTCTAAACTGGTCACAGATCGCATCGCCATCAAAATAAAAAGCACGAGAGAGAGCGGTGGTTCCGCTGGTACAGAGCACGTAGCCATTAGCCCACTCTGTATCTACATCGCCTTCATAACTGTGAAAACACAGTTGTGATGGAGAGATGCATTGCACTCCTTCCATCTCCTTGTCGCCTACATAAGCGACTGCTCCTGTTTCCTTCATTAGATGTCGAACCAACTCTTCGGGAGCTCTTGCATCCAGAAGAAGAACATCATGTCCGCTTGCTAGAATTGCCCAAAAAAGTACAGCAAAATGACTACCATTGGGAACTTGAAGTGCAATGATACCAGGGTTATCAACCTTCTCAACCAGTAGGCGTGTAGCACCTTTTACATAAGTATCCAGTTTGGGATAAGTAATTTCATAAGCATGGCCATCTTTTTCTTCTAAGAGTGCCACTGTGTTTTTTCCATTTTTAAGGCTTAAATTGTACAGATCCTTCAAGCTCTTTGTATTTGAAAGATCAGTTAAGAATTCTTCTTTAATAAACATCTTATTCCTCCTCTAGAGAAGTATTTCTGTACTTGATTATACCATCTTCTCTACCAAAGGATAGACTATTAAATGAATTTTCATAAAATATTTTAAGTAAATTGCTGATCCTTGCTTAATCTATTGAACTGGTTGTCCAGAACAAACTTGGGTACCTATGCTATGTACAACAACGAAAGGAGACACAATTATGAAACGTTGGTTAGTATTAATTCTAGTTGCTTTAATGGTTTTCGTGGTGAGCTGTCAATCACAAGATCCAGCCCCAGAAAAGCCAGCAGAGGACCCAGCTGCAGAAGCTCCAGCTGAAACACCAGAGGAGCCAGCAGAAGAGCCGGCAGAAGAACCAGCTGAAGAACCAGCAGGAGACAAAACAGAAATTGTCTTTGCGGTTCAGGAAGACTCTACAAAAGCTCTAGAAGAGGTCGTAAAGGCCTTTAACGAAAAAAGTGAGAAGTATTCTGTAAAGACTACTATCATGACCAATGACTCAGGTCAGATGTATGACCAACTCCTGAATTCACTTTCAAGTAAATCAGGTGAGTACGATGTGATTAGCATGGACGTTGTATGGGCAGGTACCTTCGCATCAGCAGGCTATTTAGAGCCAATGGATGAACTCATGATGAACAATGGGTGGACACCAGCATCCTTTAATAAAGGAAGTATGGATTCTGGTAAATACTCTGGTAAGCATTATGCGCTACCTTATTTCCCTGACCTAGGATTCCTTTACATCCGTAAAGACATTGTCAGTGAAGAAGATGTAGCTAAACTCCAAAGTGGCGACTATAGCTATGCCGATCTCCTGGAGATGGCTAAAAACTATAAAGGCGAAATGGATACCAAGTTTGGTTACGTCTATCAATCCAAGCAGTATGAAGGCTTGACCGTAAACATTAATGAATTCTCAAACAACTGGCAAGATGTAGCCGGTGGACTCGAAATGATGAAAGCCTTTATGGATGAAGGCGTTGTCCCAGAAGACATCACCAACTATACCGAAGGTGAAACACTCACAGCTTTCATTGGTGGAGAATCCGTTTTTGCTCGAAACTGGCCCTATATGAACGGTGTGATCCAAGCTGGCGACCAAGTCGTTCAGTCTGATCAAGTTGCCTTTGCTCCACTTCCAAACGGTGGTAGCGTTGGTGGATGGCTCTTAGGAATTAATGCAAACAGCGAAAAAATGGAAGGTGCTCAAGAATTTGTAGCATTCCTCGCTGGTCCAGAAGGACAAAAAATTAATGCCGTCGAAGGCAGTTATCTACCAGGATTTAATGAGCTTCTAGAAGACAGTGATGTTCTCGCAGCAAACAAGCTTGTCAGTGATGAAGGCTTCAAGCTGGCGCTACAAAAGACCATCGCTCGTCCTGTTGTTGCAGATTATGCAAAAGTTTCTGATGCAATCCAACTCAATACGCACAACTTCCTAACCGGAGGTGCTGAGCTTGATGCAGCAGCTGAAGCAATTAATGAGGCACTAAAATAAACCTCAACTCTTAGAAAAAGCCTGGACGATGTTCCGGGCTTTTTTTCCTAGTCATGAACACAGACTCTCAAAGGGAATACCACAAGAGACATGGTCTTCTCTGGTCTAAAAAAACCGTCTCTAGAATGTGAGGTGTCTATGAATTTTAGAAAAAGACTTGACGATAGTACACCCTATCTTCTGATCTTACCAGTCGTTATTTTTTTATTTGTCTTTGCAATCCTACCCATAGCTCAGTCTTTACGCTTTGCTTTCTACGACTACCAACTCAATGACCAGCGCAAAAATGATCTTTATTCAAATCCTTCCTATAATCTGCGCCTACACGATGAGACCATCAAATATCTACATTTCTATCTTGATAGTGAAGCGGTCAGTGTTGAAAAAGAGGAAACCACTCAAGCCATTGCTGCACTGAAAGAAAAACTGACCAGCTATGATGAAGAAGTCAAGCAACTTGTTCCTTCTCCTCAAATGCAGCCCGTGGTGGAAGTCAGTGAAGAAGTCCTAGAAAAAATTGAAGCAGGAAAACAAGAGCTGGTAAAGGAACTCAATCAACTCTATGCTTTGGAGGATGCCTTTACCCTCGAAGAAGATATTCATGCTGTAGCAGGTGGCTTTGATGAATCCGTTGTGCAGCCCAACTTTACGCCAACTGAAAACTTTGAAGAAATGCTACAGGATCGAAGGGTTCGCTCTACCATGAGATTCACCCTGATCTTTACCTTTATTTCTGTCTTCTTGGAACTCATTTTGGGGATTGCCCTTGCCATGATTATGAATCAAGCCATTAAAGGAAGAGGGCTTATCCGAACCACCTCTCTTATTCCCTGGGCCATTCCTACATCTGTAGCCGCCATGATGTGGGGTTATCTCTATGATGGATCAGCAGGCATTGTTGCCCATCTCTTTTCCAGTATTGGTCTCTTAAGCAAGCCTACGGATCTACTCCTCAAATCCGGAAGCACTCTGTGGGCCATTGTTGCTGCAGATGTATGGAAAACCACCCCCTATATGGCTCTGCTCCTTTTAGCAGGGCTACAAACCATTCCTGATACTTTATATGAATCATCCTCTTTGGACGGAGCCAACAAATGGGAACAGTTTCGGCATATTACACTGCCACTGCTAAAGCCCTCTATTTTCGTTGCCCTGCTCTTTAGGACACTGGATGCCTTTAGGGTCTTTGACTTGATTTATGTGTTAACAGGAGGGGGACCAGGAGGATCAACAGAATCCATTAGTATCTACGCCTACAAAATCATGTTCGGTCAGACGCGCTTTGGCTACGGTTCGGCCATCGTGCTTACCATGGCCATCGTGGTAGGCATCATTACCTTTGTGTATATCAAATCACTCAATGTAAAACTCATGGGAGGTGATGGTTCATGAAAAAGAATACCAAGACGTTATTTTATCTTGCCATCTTCCTCTATCTCTTTATCATCATCTTTCCCTTTATCTGGGTATTTCTCACCAGCTTAAAGCCGGAAGCAGAAATCTGGGGAGCGGGTGCATTAAAGCCCTTTGGCTCAAAAATGACCTTTGAACACTATCAGTCCCTCTACAGAGGAGGCATCCTCACGGGTCTGAAAAACTCTTTGATCATTGCCACCATTACCACAACCTATGTCACCATTATCGCTAGCTTTGCAGCCTATGCCATTGCACGACTCAAGTTCAGGGGAAAGACACTTCTTATGGTACTGATCCTCTCCACCAGTATGTTCCCCCAAATGATCGTTGTGGGACCCATCTATCAAAAATTTGTGGAACTAGGGCTTACCAATTCCTACTACATTACCCTGCCCTATTCCATGATCAGTTTACCGATTTCTGTCTTTATCCTCATCAATCACTTCTCCCAGATTCCTAAGGAAATGGAGGAGTCCGCTCGCATTGACGGAGCATCTAAATTAAGAACTTTCTTCAGTGTGATTCTCCCCTTAGCCTTACCGGGAATCTTCACTGCTGCCATCATGACCTTTATTGGTGTCTGGAATGAGTTTCTCCTTTCCCTCACCTTAAACCCTGATGCAGCATGGAGAACTGCCCCTGTTGCCATTAGCTTCCTCCGAGGACAGTTTACAGTCTACTGGGGACAAGTGACTGCAGCAACCGTGGTGGTAACCATACCAACACTCCTCATTGTGCTGCTCTTCCAGCGCCAAATCATTAGCGGAATCACTTCCGGGGCATTGAAGGAGTAGCTATGATCTTTGAGCATATTGGTGTACCGGAAGATCTTGGGATCAAAGAAAGCCTCTTTGCACTGGGAAACGGATACATCGGTGTACGCTCCTCCCCTTCAGAAGGTAGGGATGGCCTAAGGGGCTCCCAACGAGGAAGCTACATCAATGGGATCTATGAACGCATCCCTATGCATCATGCCGAAATGGCCTATGGCTTTCCCACCATGATTGATAAACAACCTCGTATCTGTGATACACAGAGCATAGAGATTATTCTTGATGGCGTCGCACTTTCAGAAAGTAGCCTTTTGCTCCACTATAAAGAGGAGCTGGATCTTGAAAAAGGCCTCTACAGGAGAAGCTTCTTCTGGGAACATCCCAGTGGAAAACTTGCTTCCCTTGGCTTTATGCGCCTTGCTTCCTTTAGAAGAAAAGAACTCTTTGTCTATCATGTAGACATCGATTATCCTGGTGAAATTGAACTACGCAGCTATATCGATACAAAAGTAAAAAACTACATCGACCAAGAAGATCCTCGTATTGGCAAGGTGGATGAGCTACTGCGCACAACACAATTAGAAGAAGACACAGAAACCACTGATCTTCTTTCCCTACAAAAAACCTTGATTTCTCAACAGCAAATCGCTTGTCGTGTTATGCATCTTGCAAACACAGAGGGAAACCTGATCCGCGAGGAAGGTCGTCTTGGCTATAGCTTCTCTTCTAGAGATAGCTTTCAACTTGAGAAGCGTGCTCTCTTTAGTGACTCAAGAAGAGAAGAGGAACCGAAGAAGCATCTGGAGAGGTTGGCTTCTTCTCTAAGGAAGATTTCTTTAGAAGAAATCAAAAAAGAACAAGAAGACTATTTAGGAGATTTTTGGAAAGAAGCAAAGATCGAAATAGAAGGAGATCCAGAGAGTGAACTCCTGATCAATTGGCAGATCTTCCATCTCCTACAGTCCACTGGAAGGGATCATCTCAGTAACATCTCAGCCAAGGGACTCAGTGGAGAGGGCTATGAAGGACACTACTTCTGGGATACAGAAGTCTATATGCTTCCCCTTTGGCAGCTCCTTTCACCATCCCATGCAAGAAGTCTGCTTGACTTTCGTATCGCTACACTTCCCCTTGCCAAGGACCATGCCAAAATCATGGGTCATGACGGAGGAGCATACTACCCTTGGAGAACCATTAGTGGTATTGAATCCTCAGGCTACTATCCTGCAGGAAGTGCACAGGTTCACCTCAGTGGAGACATTGCTTTTTCCATGCTTCAGGAGTACCTCCTAACAGAAGATCAAGACTTCCTCTTTTCAGGTGCTCTGGAAGTCATCCTTGAAACAGCACGCACCTGGCTAGAACTAGGTAACATGGATGATGAAGGCTTTCATCTGCACAATGTAACAGGTCCAGATGAATACAGTGCTGTGGTTAGCGATAATTACTATACCAACCGCTTGGCACAAGTCCATCTTCGCTCCTTAGTAGAGCTCTTTCATGAGTTAAGGGATGACCCACGATTGGAGGTCTTTCGAAGAGACCATGGTGTAATAGATGAGGAACTGAAGAGAATGAAGGAAGCCAGTGAAAACATGGTCCTTCCCTATGATGAAAAATTGGGGATTCATAAGCAAGACTCTCTCTTTCTTGAAAAACCTCAGTGGCCTGAGGAGAAGAAAAAGAGACCGCTGCTGCTTCACTATCATCCCCTCTATATCTATCGCCATCAGATTTTGAAACAGGCAGATACGATCCTTAGCTATTTGCTTCGTGAAGAGGAGGACTCCTATTCCGTGATGGAGAGAAGCTATGCCTATTATGAACCCAGGACTACCCATGACTCTTCTTTATCCGCCTGTATTTATGGCATGATGGCAGCTCGACTTGGAAAAGAAGAGGATGCCTGGGAGTACTTTAAACAGTCCCTTCTCATGGATCATCACAATCTCCAAGGGAATACACACCATGGGCTCCATATGGCTAACATGGCTGGTACAGTGCTCTTTATCCTTAAGGGATTTGCAGGAATCAGACTATCTCCTCTTACTCTACGTCCGATTCTCCCAACATCTTGGAAAAGCTATACTTTTCATTTCCATTATAAGGGCAGATTGATTCGGGTAAGGGTTGGAGAGAGGATTACACTTAATCTGATCAAAGGAGAACCCCTTGAGCTAAAGGTCTATGATCAGTCCTATCATTTAGTTGAAGAAGTGGAGGTAGACTATGCTGGCAATCATCTTTGATGTAGATGGTGTCCTAGCCGAGAGCTCTAAAGATCATTATCTAGCTTGGAAAAAACTTGCTGCTGAGTTAGGTTTTGACCTTCCCAAGGAATATGAAGATCGCTTACGGGGAATTTCAAGAGCAGAATCCCTGGAGCAGCTCTTAGCACATGGTCATCTCGAAAAGACCTTTACACAAAAAGAAAAACAAGAGCTCATGGATAGAAAGAACGATTATTATCAACAGGCATTGGAGGATGTAACCCCAGAGGATGCCAATCCAGGAGTGATAGAACTCCTAGAGGAACTCAAAGGGATGAAGATTCCCATGGCCATTGCCTCTGCCTCTAGGAATGCACCGAAACTCCTTGAAAAAATGGAGATCTGGTCGTACTTCGACTATATGGTTGATCCTGCAACAATCCAACATCCAAAGCCTGATCCTGAGATTTTTTTGAAAGCCGCCGAGGGACTGGGGGTGGAACCTGCACATTGCATTGGAATTGAAGATGCTCCAGCTGGAATTGAGAGCATCCTTCAAGCCGGTATGAAGCCCATTGCCATTGGAAAGGAATATCTCTTTCCACCAGGAATACCCTCCTTTGAATCACTCAAGGAGGCTTCACCCTATCTACTGGAACTCATAAAGGAGGACAAAACATGGCAGGTGTAGAACTAAAAAAAGTATCTAAAGTCTATGACAATGGCTTTGAAGCCGTCAAGGCAATTGATTTAGAGATAGAGGATAAGGAATTTATGGTATTAGTAGGTCCTTCTGGCTGTGGTAAATCAACCACCCTGCGCATGATTGCAGGCCTCGAAGAGCTTACAAGCGGCGAGCTTTACATTGGGGATAAACTTGCCAATGACGTGGATCCAAAGGACCGGGATATCGCCATGGTCTTCCAGAATTATGCTCTTTATCCTCATATGAGTGTTTACCAAAACATGGGATTTGGCTTAAAGCTCAGTAAGACCCCAAAGGAAGAAATGAAAGAGCGCATTGAGAAGGCTGCTTCCATTCTTGGTCTCTCTGATCTTTTAAACAATAAGCCTCGTCAACTCTCTGGTGGACAACGGCAGCGTGTAGCATTAGGTAGAGCTATCGTAAGAAAGCCCCAAGTCTTTCTTATGGATGAGCCCCTCTCTAATCTTGATGCTAAACTCAGGGTACAGACTAGAGCCGAACTAATCAAGCTTCATCAAGATCTGGAGACCACCTTTGTCTATGTAACCCATGATCAGACAGAAGCCATGACCATGGGATCACGAATTTGTGTGATGAATGAAGGACTTATCCAGCAGGTTGCAACACCAAAAGAAATCTATGATAATCCAAAGAATCTCTTTGTAGCTGGATTTATTGGCTCACCTCAAATGAACTTTATTGAGGGAGTGTTGGAAGAAAAAGAAGACCTACTCTACCTGCGCTTTACCATTGATGGCAAAGAATATCAAGAAGAACTTCAGCTCAGTCCACAAAACAAAGAAAAGGTAAAAGCTCATCTTGGTGAGGAAGTCATCCTAGGTGTACGGCCTGAAGATACCTTCCCTCAAGAGGGTGGCTACCCTACAAAAATTGTTGTCAGCGAGCTACTTGGTAGTGAATATCATGTGCATTTCCGCCTACAAGAAGATCTCTTAAGCTTTAAGAGTACAGAAGAAGTTCAGTATGTCCCCGAGGATGAAGTGGAGATCCGGTGGGATCCCCATCGCATCCATCTCTTTCTCAAGTCGACTGAAGAAAATCTTCTCTATAAAGAGTAGCCTTCATGCAAAGAACCCCCATCGGGGTTCTTTCCTTTTTCCACAAACTCCTCCTTTCATTACAGTTTTAAAAGTTATTCAGAAGAAAAAAGGGTTATGAATAAAAACAGAAGAAAACGTCAACTCTTCCCTAATCAGGGAAAGGAGGAAAGATGAATTTTGAGCAAATTTATGTGGGAGGAAAATGGATCAATCCATCCTCTTCCATTCTAATGGACGTAATCAATCCCTCAACTGAAGAAGTCTATCTAACAATACCGCGCTCCTCTCCAGAGGATGTGGATGCTGCCATTCAAGCAGCCTTTGATGCGAAGGAACTATGGAAAAACACTCCCCTTGACGAAAGAATTACTCTTCTTTCCAAGGCTCTTCAATACATGGAGGAAAAGCAGGAAGATCTCGCCCTTGCCATCTCTCGAGAAATGGGTTCTCCCATTAGCTCTGCCCTTAGGGTGCAAGTCCAGGGACCTCTGAGGAATTTTGGGAATTATCTTGCGCTGGCTGAAGAAACTCCCTTTGTAGAAGAACATCAAGGATATCTTCTCTACAGAGATCCAGTAGGCGTGGTCAGTTGTATGACTCCATGGAACTATCCGCTTAATCAGGTCATCCAAAAGGTGATTCCTGCCCTTGTCACGGGCAATACGGTTGTATTAAAACCCAGTAGTGAATCTCCTAGTCCAGCCTTCTATCTTGCGGAAGCCTTCCATCAAGCCAGTCTTCCTGCAGGAGTCTTCAACATGATTACTGGAAAAGGAAGCGATGTAGGCGAAAAGCTCTCATCAGATCCACGCATTGACATGGTCTCCTTTACTGGCTCAACAAAGGTAGGAAAAGAGATCCAACATCATGCTGCAGAAACCATTAAAAAGGTTGCACTAGAATTAGGTGGTAAATCCCCAGCGATTCTTCTTGATGGTGGTGATGTGGATCTAGCTGTGAAGCGAGTAATGAATTCTTGCTTCTACAATTCAGGACAGACTTGCTCTGCCTTCACACGCTTTTTTGTTCCTGCTCATTTGGAACAAGAAGTCATTGACAAGATAAAAGAAAGCATCTCTCACTACCAAACTGGAGATCCAGAAAAAGAAGATACGAAGCTCGGTCCCTTGGTATCAAAAGGAAGATATGACAGTGTAAAAGAGTACATTGAGAGTGGGATTGAGGAAGGTGCAGAATTGGTCCTTGGAGAGATTCCTCAAGCAGAAAAAGGTTTCTTTGTAGAGCCCTGTGTCTTCACCAAGGTAACCAGTGATATGAAGATTGCAAAAGAAGAAATTTTCGGCCCTGTACTCTCTCTGTTCACCTATGACGATCTAGATGAGGTCATTGAAGAAGCCAATGCTACCCCCTATGGTCTTTCTGGTGCTGTCTTTGGAAAAAAGAAGGAAGCCATTGCTCTTGCAGAAAAACTTGAGACAGGCAATGTCCACATCAACGAGAACACCTCTGTCTTCCAAGCACCCTTTGGTGGCTATAAACAGAGTGGTATCGGTAGAGAAAGTGGACTCCATGGGTTATTGGAGTTTACGGAAATCAAAGCTGTCTTTACAGGATAAAGTAACCTATTCAAAAAAGACCAGAGTCCTAGGCTCTGGTCTTCTTGATTCAATTTTCTTTATCCTCGCTTCAGAATTTTGAGTGTACCCATAAAGGAGATACTCTCTGTAGAAGAACCCCTTAGTCTTCCCAAGACTAGGCTTCCTGGTCCATGGATTGCAACATCCAGTTCCTCAGCGGTAACATGGGATGCATTGACATCACCTGCTCCAGTAATGGTGAGTTTCAGTTTCTCTACTTCTCCCGAACCAAGATGAATGTCCCCTGCACCTCGGAGTCGTCCTGAAAAGGTTTTATAAATTTCTTCAACATCCACATCTCCTGCCCCTGCAATATCCACAAAGAGGGAGCCCACACGGCGAATTCTTACATCACCTGCTCCTTTAAGATCTAGGGTTAAATGGTCTACTTGATTGAAGTCTAAATCTCCTGAACCAAGTATAATGAGATTGGCTTCTTCAAAGTCTACTCTGCTCCTTAGATCACCAGAACCACCGGAATTATAGGTCAGTCTCTGCATTTTGGGTGGCAAATACAGACGAATACGCTCTGTGGTACTGGACCCAAAATTGATTGAAAAGAGGCGTTTGCCCACGCCACTACTGCTGACAACCAGTTCATCACCTTGAAGTTTAATGTCTACATGTTCTCTGGTTTCTGTCTCCCAATAGACAGGACCATCGGTTTGATGAATTTCAATGTCATAGGAATTAGAAGACAAATCCAACCGTAGATTTTTGACTTCTTGATCGGGTGGCAGTTCAGATTTTTGACTTTCCTTTTTTTCGGGTAGATTCCTTAGTAGCTGTTCATCCACCAGTCGGATGGAGTAAATTCCTCGATTATAGATTCTTCTCGTATTTAAGTCCACTTCACTTCCATCACTAAAGCGGACTAAATCCGATTCCATCGTGTCCACTTGAAGTGCTCGATCTGCGTAGAGTGCAGAGTCTCCATAGGCAGTAATAAAGTGTAAATCCTCAAAGATTTCTGGATAGGATTTGCTTTTTTCTTCTTTAGGCACATTGCGTCCAAACAATTCATCAATGCTCATATCCAGCACCCGGGCAATATCAGGTAAGGAGGAAATATCTGGCATGCCTAGACCTGTTTCCCATTTGGATACAGCCTGTGGCGAGATGTTCAGTTGATCTGCAAATTCTCCCTGGGTTAATCCCAGTTCTTTTCTACGGGCTTGTATTCTAATGCCCATACCTTCTAATTCATACATAGCTCTTCTCCTTTG
>CAMFGQ010000035.1 GCA_945950065.1 uncultured Clostridia bacterium | reverse complement strand
GTTCCGTGATTTGTGGATACATCATCCTCCTTCTTTTATGCTACACTAAGCCTAGGAGGAAAACATGACCTATTTTCTTTATTTCTCCCCAACGGGAGGTACTTCCAAATACATCAAAGCCATTGCACCACTTAGTCCAGATCATGAACTTCATGATCTTACCTTAAAAAGAGATTCCCTTTCTCTCAGCTTAAACTCCAGTGATCTCTTGGTTCTGGCATACCCAGTCTACTTTGGCCGCATCCCTCCCCTGGTCTTGGAGAAACTCAACGATCTTCAAGGAAATCAAACACCAGCTATTCTTCTTGGGGTATATGGTAACCGTCACTATGATGATGCACTAAAAGAAGGGGCAGACTTTCTCGAAAAGAAGGGCTTTATCCCCTATGCTGCAGCAGCTCTGATAGCAAAGCATACCTATGGAAACATTCAATTGCACCGCCCTGATGAGGAAGACCTTCTCCAATTAAAAGACTTCTTTATACAGATCGTGGAGAAGGAAGAGAAAGTAAAAGGATCTTTCCCTGGGAATGTTCCTTATAAAGAAATGGGAGAACCCCATTTCTATCCCTTTACCAATGAGGACTGTATTGCTTGTGGTGCCTGTCAAAGGGCCTGTGCATGGAAAGCCATTGATGAGGAGTATCAAACGATTCAGGAGCGCTGTTCTGCCTGTCTTGCCTGCCTTCCCGTTTGTCCCATGGACGCCAGAGTGCTTCCTAAAGCCTATGATGACTTTGCTGTGGCCTTTAGTGAAAAGTTAAAGGAGCCAAGAGAGAACGAATTCTTTCTTTAGCTCCATAATTGACTATCCTGTGGCAGAGGATTTCTGCTGCAGGATTTTTTTATTCTTCGCTTCCTTCAATAAACAGTTTCCCCTCGATGATCTTAGCCTTAGCACCCAAAGGAAGGGTACTCATCGGACTACAGTGACCACTACGTAGTCTCATCAGCACAGGCTTAGGATAGTCTTGAAAGAACTCCTTAAAGAGGACCTCTTGATCATAGGCAGGCTCATGAGCATTCTCACAGTTATTAAAGTCACCGAGAAGAACTGCCGATGCATCCTCAAACTTGCCAGCATACTTTAATTGCCAAAGCATGCGATGAAGATGCTCTACCGATTCATTGATGTCCTCAAGTAGCAGGATCTTTCCCTTGGTGTCCACTTCATAGGGCCCACCTAGCCCAGCACAGAGAAGGGAAAGATTTCCACCTACCAGTCTCCCCGATGCATGTCCTTCTCTGATGGACAACAAAGGATCACCTGGTGGGTTTTCGTAGAAATATCCTTCACCTTGAAAGGCAAGTTCCATTGAACTGATTTCATAATCGGTGAGTCCCTGCATGATGTTACTCTTTACCATGGGACCATGAAAGGTAATCAAATCACAGCATTGATTGAGGAAGACATGCAGATTTGTGATATCGCTATAGCCCATAAAAACCTTGGGATTCTGTTTAATAAGCTCGGCATCCAATCCCTGAAGGAGCTCAATGGAGCTATCTCCACCTCGCACACAGAAGATGCCATCAACTTTGGGGTTCGCGAAGAACTCATGGAGTTCATCAATCCGCTCCTGGGGTTCACCTGCCATAAACCCACCTTTATTCATGGACAAGGTCTTCCCAAGGATGACTTCATATCCTAAATCCCACATGGCTTGAGTAAAGGTCTCAATGTCTTCTTGCTTTATCGGTGAAGAAGGACATACCAAGGCAATGGTGCTACCCTTTTCTACTTTTTTTGGATAGTTCACTGATTAATCCTCTAAACAGATTTCTTTAAAATAAGGAAGTCCTTCTATCCACTGGGTAAAGTCACGCCACTCTTGTAGTTTGTGATTTCTTCGCGCATGGTACATGCCTAGGAGGCTCTCATAGTTTAAGGTCACGGTTCGGAGCTGATTAAAGCTGCTGGGTAGGAGTTTAATCAGTTCATCCCATACTGCTTTGTCCTTCTTTTCATTAAATTTTAGGCGCAGCTCTTCTAAATACGCTAGATAATTTTGAAAGACATCTTTTCCTTGATCACTCATTCCCTCAACGCTAAACATGTCATCGCTAAAGGGCTTCTTGTGAATGGTATGCATGGTGCTGGTGGAGTTTGCTACAGTTGCAACCTTGTAGGTATCAAACTCTTTCCACCAATAAAGAGGCGCCTCAATATCAACACAGACGAGAATTTGACGTAAATACTTTCGATGATCAGATCCCGCTTTACGCAGTTGCTTAGCAAGGCGGAGATCCTTCTCACCGATGAAAAGTTCTCCATCAAACCGACTATCGCAAAGATCCCAACTGTCCAAAGGATTTCTCATCCCTCGTAGTGCATGTTCAAAGTTATAAACGGCTTCATGAGTACAACGAATCACAAACTCCTCCTTTTCCTTCTAGCCTAGAGAGGCCAGAAAAACAAAATAACAGGTATGCTGACAACACAAGTAAGGATACTGACAGGCAGTCCCAGTCGCCAGTAGTCCCCAAAATGATATCCACCAGGTCCCATGACAATGGTATTGGACTGGTGACCAATGGGAGTCAGATAGGCACTTGTAGCTCCTACAAAGACCGCCAATAAAAAGGGGTCTACATTGAGGCCGAGGACTTGAGCAATGCTGATTGCAACCGGTGCCATAATCAGAGCAGCAGCTGCATTATTAATAATGTTGGTCAGTGCCATGGTGATAATAAGCACCAATAACACTGTTACCCAAGCAGGTACACCAGAAGAGATCTTCACAATACTCTCAGCAATCAGATTCGCTGCACCTGTGGTTTCAAGGGCTGTACTGACGGGAATGAGGCCACCGAGTAGAAACAGGACAGGAAGATCCATGGCATCATAGGCATTTTGGATGCTCACCACTCCTGTAGCAATCATCAATAAAGCAGCCGTTGCAAAAGCAAGTTCAGGTCGTAAAAACTCCACTGCAACAAGAAGCAGTGCCGTAACAAATATTCCTAAACTTAAAGCAATTTTGCTGGTTGATTGGAGCTTAATGCCGCGGTCTTGTAAAGGTAATGCTCCCAAATCACTAATCACTTCCTGAATGCTTCCTTCACTTCCCTGCAGGAGCAACACATCTCCAGGGCGCATTAGAACCCGATTAGGACTCTGGGCAACCCGCTGCCCTACCCTTGCAACTCCAAGTAGATTCACACCAAAGTTATTCCTCAGGTTCATGTCCCTTGCAGTTCGATCCACAAAATTCGAGGTAGGTGTCACTACAACCTCGGATAAAACAATTCCGTTTCCTCCAATTTCATCTACGCTGAGCTTCTTACTACCAGAAAGCGATAGCTTAGTCAGGCGTAAAAAGTCCTGGATGTTGGCTGTGGAAGCCTCTAGGAGCAACAGGTCATTCTCTTGAAGCACTAAATAAGGGGACACTCGAGCATGCTTACGTTTGTTTCGCACATAGCCGATGACGTTGACATTTCTAAAGTATTCACCCCCCAGCTCCATCAAGCTCTTTCCGATCATGCTGGAGCCTTCAGTTAATTTGACCATATAGGTGTAGTCCGTGATCTCAAAGAAATCCTCTTGCGACACACTTTTTCTTCGCTGTGGAATCAGCTTAGGTGCCAAGAAAATAATAATGGGAATGATCACAACACATAGAGCAAGACCAATGGGCGCAAAGTCAAACATGCGATAAGCCTTACCAATGGACTGCACTCTAAAGGTAGAGATAATAATATTCGGAGGACTACCCACAAGGGTAATCATTCCCCCTAAGAGGGAGGAGAAAGCCATGGGCATTAAAAATCGCGATGGGGCAATTTCATTTTTCCTTGCAATTTTAATGGCTACAGGCATAAAGAGTGCCATAGCACCCACATTGTTCATAAAAGCTGAAAAGAAGGCAACCCCACCCACTAAAAAGTAAAACTGTTTGATGGGACTTTTGGCTTTGGTCTCCAAGGTCTTCACCATGGCATCCACAAAACCAGAACTCATCAAGCCCTCACTGAGGATAAGGATTGCAGCAACCGTAATCACCGCAGGATGAGAAAAACCACTAAATACCTCTTTAGCAGGTACAAGCCCAATAAAGGTTGCAATCAGCAGGCCAGCCAAGGACACAAAGTCAAAGCGGAACCTACCCCAAATAAAGTTTGCAAGAATAACAGTCAGTAGTGCGAAGATGAGTATTTGATCCGTAGTCACTCTTTACTCCTTTAATGCTAAAGTAATAAATCGATTCTATTGTATCAATCCTTTCCCTAACTGTCGACACCTAACACAAGAATTCAAAAGGAAATAAAAAAACCCTCTTCTTAGACTAGGCCAAGAAAAGGGTTCTTCAGCGAAATTATTTGGCGTCGTAATCGTAGGTCAGTTCTCCGCCTTCTTGTACTTGTCGGTTGTAATCTTTGTAGATTTTGACAACAAGTGGTGAAAGTGCGAAGAGAGCGATGACGTTAGGGATAACCATCAGATTGTTAAAGAATCCTGAAAGTGCCCAAACTACACCAACTTCTTGCATAGCACCAAAGACGATACCAGCAACCACTAAAATACGATACACGAGGAATCCTTTGCTACCAAAGAGGTAGCGTACGTTGGACTCTCCAAAGTAGTACCAACCAACAATGGTGGTAAAGGCAAAGAAAGCCAAACATACAGCAAGGAAGCTTCCACCGACAGGACCGAATCCTTCGATAAAGGCATTCTGGGTAATACGTACACCAGCAAGTCCTTCAACTTGGTAGCTCTTAGTAACAACAATGGCAAGAGCTGTTGCAGAACAGATAACAATGGTGTCTAGGAAAACACCAACAAGAGCAATAAGACCTTGCTCAGCAGGATGCTTTACATTGGCAACAGCGTGAGCATGTGGTGTGGAACCCATACCAGCTTCATTAGAGAAAAGCCCACGTTGTACACCCATTTGAATGGCCTGTTTTACCATGGCACCTGCAAATCCACCTGCTGCAGCCGTTGGCGTAAAGGCAGATGTAAAAATGGTTGAGAATGCTTCCCCTAAATTTGCTCTAAATTTAATGAGAAGGACTATGGAGCCAAGGATGTAGATGACTGCCATTGCAGGAACAACAAGCTCTGCAAAGCGACCAATCCGATCAACTCCACCAATAAAGATGAGTGAAGCCAGTGCAGCAATGATAAGGCCGACAACAAGCTTGGGAATACCAAAGGAGTTATTCACTGCATCCGCAATGGAATTGGACTGAACCATGTTTCCGATAATACCAAGTGCGATAATGATTGCGATAGCAAAGAATCCAGCTAAGAACTTAGCAAGTCCTGGAGATTTCTTTCCCATACCTTTTGAGATGTAGAATGCAGGTCCACCAACTAGTTCTCCACTTCTTCTCTCACGGAAAACTTGCGCTAAAACTGCTTCTGCAAAAATCGTGCTCATCCCTAGTAGAGCTGTAATCCACATCCAGAATACTGCTCCAGGTCCACCAAGGGTAATCGCTGTAGCAACACCCCCAACATTACCTGTACCTACTTGAGCTGCAATAGCAGTGGATAGAGCTTGGAAAGATGAAAGTGACCCATGCTCTTTCGCTTGGCCAAAGATTCCCCCGAACATTAATTTAAAAGAGCGGAAAAATTTAGTAAATTGAGGAAAACCCAGCCTGAAAGTATAGAATAAACCTACACCCAGAAGTAAGGCAACTAAGATAACGCCACCTACGAAACCATCAATGGTTTCAATAAAATTTTGAATTTGATCCATAAGGACTCCTTTCTTCGAATTGTACTCATATCAATTGTAAAGATGATTCACCACCCCTTCAACTTACATCTTTGACAAAGAAAAAATAAGACGATATCGTCTTATTTTACCTATATTAAAGCCTTAACATTGTTATTATCTAACACCTAAAACCGCTATTTATAACGGCATGTTACCAAGTTCCACAGTCTTCATGTATTTCTTGGCAATCTGATAACAGCGAAACATGTCCTCATGTGGCGTAGCCGGCAAACTGCAACGGTAAGCAGGATAATACCTACTCAAATGAAGAGGAATCTCCTCATCTATAGTGGACAACCTTTCCATCATACCTTGAAACACTTCTCCCTGGGTATTTCTTCCAGGAATAAGAAGTGTGGTTACCTCCACATGGCTAGCAGCACTCACTTCAGAAATGGTGCGAAGCACCACTTCTTCCCCGCCACCTGAGACAGAGCGATAGATGGGATCATTGAATTTATAATCGATGTTCCATGCGTCAACATATGGTAAAAGCTCATGCAGTGGCTCTAGCTCGATGTAGCCGTTGCTCACCACCACATTGATAAGACCCGCCTCTCTCATTTTTTTAGCTAGCCGTAGAACCATTTCATAGTTCACAAGAGGTTCATTGTAGGTATAGGCAATCCCAATGGAACCATGGGCTGTGGCAGCCTCAACAAGCTCTTCATCACTGACTGGACGCCTTGGAACGTCAACACTTAACAGTCTGTGATTCTGGCAGAAATCACAGTGAAAGTTACAGCCCTGACCCCCTATGGAGAAAATGACACTTCCCTCCCTAAAATGTGTCAAAGGCTTTTTCTCAATGGGATCATATCCCCAGGATGTGATGTAGCCATCACTGAGGCTAAGAAGCTCACCATCTAGGCACTGTCGTACGCCGCAGATACCTCGCTGTCCTTCATTTAATCTACAGTGATGGGGACAGAGCTTACAACGAACTCCTCCCTCCACCCTTTCCCAATAGAGTGCTTTAGTCGCCATAGCGATCCACCTTAAAGCGAAGAAGCTCTACCTCTTCCTCTTCCCAAATATAGGCCTTTTTTCTTGCAATGGACACTTGCTCCTCCACGGTATCAATGCCGGGTAAATCTGGTAGCAAGACACCGACCCTCTGTCCTTTTTTAACGATGACTCCATAGTTCTTTGGGTCAAGGCCATCTAGGGTTGTTTCTTCTGGTTCTCCCAGGAGATCTACGCCAATCACCAGATTCTCTCTTTCTTTCTTTTCTAAGGGAGAAAAGCGAGAATCTTCTAAGGCAGCGCTGAGAGCATTGGAAATGATTTCTTCAGCGAGAGTGGCTTTGGTGGGAAAAAGTGTTCCTATGCAACCACGGAGCTGACCAAATAAGTGGTAACTGACAAAACAAGCTCCAGGTTTTTCCAGTAGGGATTGATATTTCTCATCAGGAATTAGGGTATCGCCTGTTTCAAAGTAATGATCAAGAGTCTCTTCGACAAGCTCAACAATGAGACTCTTTTCCTCTTTTACTGGTTCAAGATAAGATACAAGATAACCTACTCCCCACGGTCCTTCATAGCTAAGATTTTCCGTTGTAAGCCCTACTCCCTCTAGGGAGCCTTGCAGAATCTGCAGACTTCGCAGGCCACATTCACCTGCTTTTTCAGCGAAATCCTCAGGAATCTGAAGAAGATTATCTAATGTGCCTTCCCCCAGAATTCGCTGAATCTCTTCATCAAAGAGTGGACCTTCCTTTTGAAAGCCATAGGAACCTTCATCACTGAGGCGGTGGGATAGATCTCCCGAAGCAATAATCAGTGCTTTTCTTCCTAGCTTCTTAAGGGTTGCCTCAAGAAGATGACCAAAATAGCTTAAGTCCTCTGGAGGGAGCAGTCCATAATTGATGTGAACGAGTTTTGGTCTTTTCTTCCAACTGCTTTCCAAAAAATACAATGGGACCATGGCACCATGATCAAGAGAAGTAGAGAGGCCATAATCTCCTGCTAACTTTTCATCTAAAAGAAGTAAAGGGAATTCCTTCTCATAACAGAGTGCATAGAGTTCACGCACAAACTCCAGATCCGTTTCATAGCGAATCTTGACTTGCGATGCACCAAAGTTTGCCAGATCCCCCTCTAAGAGTTCTGCATCAATGGTGGTAATGGTATCACGAAAGAGTGCACCATGAGGGCTAATCAGAATTAAGGTATCCGCTTCTTTTGCACCAAAGCGTCTGGCCACCTCTTCCATGGCTTCTTTGGTTTGATGGATCACCCTCTCTTCTCCTTTCCCTACCTCAGGAAGGAGAATAGGTGGATGAGGTAGAAGGGCTGCTGCAACAATAGGTTTCATAAAGATTCTTCTCCTCTCTAGAAAAAATAGCTCAATTGAGCTATTTAGAAACGATTAAAAGCATTTTGAAGAGAGAGTCAACATGTACGCTGTGGGGTATGCCACCTGGCATGATGATGCTGTCTCCTTTTTTAACGATGAACTCTTCCTGATCAATGACAATTCTGGCTTCTCCATCCAGTGCCAGCACAAGCGCATCCCCTGGAGCAGCATGGGTGCTAAGCTCCTGTTGTCCACTAAAGGAAGCTAGGGTCATGTTGAGTTTATCATCACGCACCAGGGTCTTGGTAGCAATTCTTCCCTCTTCATAGGGAATTTCATCAAAGAGATTGAGTACTTTTTCTTTGTCTAGATTTTGAATCACTGGATCCTCCTTCAAGGTAATCATTAAGGTTATCAGTTCTTCTTCAGCAGTAAAAGATCTGCTGACCGATGCGGGAACCAGGCAGATCTCACCTTTATTAAGGATTAGCTTCTCCTCAGCTAGATCGAGTCTTGCCTTCCCTTTAATCACATAGTAGAGCATGGGAGAAAAGATAACCTCTTCACTTAATTCTTCCTCTTTGTCAAAGCCATAGGCCATAAGGGAAACCGAAGGCTCATTCCAAAGATGCTCACTTATAATCTGTCCCTTTTGGACAGGAAAATCCTTTAAACTGTCAATTGTTTTTGTTGTCCACATATCGTTTCCTCTTTTTCATCTCATGTTTTCGATCACTAGCACTTTACCCCTATCCTCCCTTGGATAACAAATTGATCCTAGGTTCATCAAAAGGAATTCTTCTTTGCGTGTAAAAAGAAGGACCATGGGGCTTGCTTTAGATCCTTTCTGAAAGGGGAGTCCTTCTTATCCCCTGCTAGAGTACTCCTCTTTATCACTTCCCCAAAATCTCATAAAGGCTTATTTTGTTCCCATCTGGATCAAAGAAGTTGACAAAGCGAACCATCCCCAAATCTTCGATCACTGGATCATAGAGAATCCCTTTTTCCGAAAGGCGCCTTACTTCCATTTCAAGATCCTCCACGGCAAAGAGCACCGCATTGGCACTAGGAACAACAGGCGCTTCCAAGAGTTGAATCCAGGTGGCAGCCTTCTTGTACTCCACCATGTTGGGAGCGGGACGCAGTTCATCATCAGGTTCAAGGAGTAGCTCATACCACTTGGCTGATTCTCTCAGTCGAGATACAGGTATGACCAGGGCAACATGTTGTACATTCATCATCCACCTCCACTCTATCTCTACCCTTTTGAAAGCCGCTCTCTCAGGGTAAGCATAGATAAGTCATCAACATTCGGAGGTGAAACCATGAAAAAACACTATCTAGTCGTCCTCTTCCTTTTGTTTGTATTTCTCCTCACCTCTTGTTCTCCTCCCAGCTATGAAGGAAATTTCCATGAGGTAATCCAGCGCTATACGAAAGAAGGGCATCTCTATGAGAACCGTCTTGATTCATCAGGCTATTTAACGCAAGCCATCTACATAGGTGAGGATTTCTCTGTTCCCATAGAGGAGCTTAGCCTTATGGACAAAAAGACATTCTATGCAAGTACAAGTGCCTTCATCAAATTAGATAAGCTATTCAAGCAACACTTCTCTTCCATCCCCCAAGACATGGACCTTCCAGTAGAAGATGGTGAAGTTCAGGGATTAGCTACTCTGGTCGGAGATCAGGAAGAAAAAAGGGAAGGCATAAAAGCTTCCCTCCATGGCCCCAAAGAATTCAAAGATCTCTATGTGGCATTCAATAAAGTGATTCGTGATGCAACCCAGCCTCGAGGCTGAGGACCCAATTAGGAGGCGGTGCCTCCTAGGCTTCTCGCTCTAAGCGGGCTAGTTCTTTTGCAATCTGACCACCGATACGAGCATTGTTATAAACAAGGGCAATGTTGGCTTGCAGGGATTTACCCTCCGTGACTCTCTTCAATTCATCAAGAAGGAAGGGAGTCATTTCTTTTCCTTTAATGCCTAGTTTTTCTGCTGTTTCAATGGCTTTTTCAATGGATCCATCAATGTACTCTTGATCCAAAGCATCCTCTTTGGGGATGGGGTTTGCAATGACAACACCACCCTTAAGACCAAGATCCCATTTTGTCTTAAGAATGGCTGCTGCTTCTTCAGCTGACGCAAGGGAATACTCTACTTTAAAGCCGCTCTTTCGTGTGTAGAAGGCAGGAAATTCCTCTGTCTGATAACCAAACACAGGCACACCATGAGTTTCAAGGACCTCTAGACTCTTCTCAATGTCCAAAATACTCTTGGTTCCAGCACAAACCACAGCAACATCAGTTTGAGCAAGCTCCATAAGATCAGCAGAGATGTCAAAGCTCTCAGAAGCTCCACGGTGTACTCCACCAATTCCTCCTGTGACAAAAACCTTGATGCCTGCCATCTTTGCCATGATCATGGTGGCTGCTACGGTACTGGCGCCACTTTTTTTATTGGCCAGAATATAAGGAATATCCCGTCTACTCGTCTTCACCACATCCTTGGCTTGGGCCAGAGCTTCTAGTTCTTCTTCACTTAAACCAATTTTCATGACGCCATCGATGATGGCGATGGTGGCAGGTACAACACCCTGCTCCCTCAAAATGTTCTCCACTTCCTTTGCGGTCTGGATATTTTCGGGATAGGGCATACCGTGGGTAATGATGGTGGATTCCAGTGCCACCACGGGACGGTTTTCTTCTAAAGCTTGTTTTACTTCTTCTTTAATCACTAACATGTTTTTACCATGAGAGGTGTTCTACCTCAACATCCTTTCTTCTCTTTTTAATCTCTTCAACATTCATTCTTCCTAGTGTTCCTTCTTCTTCTAGGGTCAGCAGGGCTGCACCTTGTGCAAAGATACTTGCCTCTTCAAAGCTCATGCCTTTCATAAGTCCAGCAATGCTTCCTGCAAAAAAGGCATCGCCTGCTCCTGTAGCACTTCTTAGCACCCTTGGTTTTCCTTTTACAAGAAAGAGTGCATCCTTGGTTGCACAGAGAACGCCTCTTGCTCCCAAGGTTAGAAAGATACTTTTTAGTCCAGTATCAAGAAGTTGTTTAAGGGCTTCTTTATAGTCCTTCATGCTGGAAAGCTTTTTTCCCACTAGGGACTCCAACTCAAGCAAATTGGGCTTGATGCTATAAAGATAAGGTAAGCAGTCTCTCAGTTTTAACACCTTGGTAGCTGAGACTGCTTCTGCAAAAATCTTCTTCTCTTCATACTCCTGACAGAGATAGAGCAGTACCTCCTCCTTTAGATTGGCATCTAGAACTAAGGCAGGCGCTCTTTTTAGAATCTCCCTTTTACTCTCAAGATAAGGAATGTCCACTTCCTCCAAAATCTCCATCTGATTCAGGGCTGCAAGCATATCTCCATCCTTATCCATCAGGGAAAGATAAACCGAAGTATGTCCAGAGGCTGAGAGTAGAACATCACTTGTATCCACTCCCCAGGACTTGGTGTGCTCTAAGAGATAGCTCCCATCTTCATCTTGTCCAAGGGCAGAGATAAGGCGAACCGAGACACCTAGCTTTGCTAGGGTCTCTGCAAGGTTCCTTCCCACTCCTCCAGGGGAGCGAAGGATTCGTCCTGGATTGGAGTCATGAAGTTTCATTTCTGTCAAGGGGAATCCCTGAAGATCTACATTCATGCCACCAATGACACAGAGCTTTTCCTCTTCCTCAATGATATAGGCTCTTCCTTTAATTTTTCCTTTTTTCATAAGAGAACTCAAGTGGACAGCTACTGAGGAACGTGTGATGCCTAGAGCATCAGCCAGTTCCTGTTGTGTCGCCATGGGATCCTTTTTAATGAGGTCCAGCAGTTCTTCTTCTCTTCTTGTCATGACACCTCCTTTATATGTGTTTAGTT
>CAMFGQ010000034.1 GCA_945950065.1 uncultured Clostridia bacterium | reverse complement strand
AACCCATGTGATTGGAATGGGATTCGATTACAAGAAGGTATGGCCTTCTTTTTTGTCCAATTTTATACCTTCTTAGGCAGAGAAGCCTCTCGCTTTACATTGAATTAACACGGATTCAGTCTACACTTAACCTTGAGTTCTGATAATGGAACTGGACCACTAAAAGAGTGGTGAGCGATTTGAGATGAGGAAAATGATGAAACAAGCAATTATAGATATCGGTTCGAACTCCATGCGTTTAGTCATTTATGATGTGTGGAAGGATTCCTATTAGCATTCACTACAAAGACAAAATTATGGCTGGACTGGCAAGCTATGTTAAAAAAGGCTCCTTAACAGAAGAAGGAATTGAGGCTGCCTATAACGGCCTTCTGGACTTTAAGCAGATCCTAGAATCGAGAAAGGTTAAAGAGGTTGCAGTCTTTGCTTCTGCATCCCTACGAGGATTGAAGAATGCAGAAAAAGTCCTAAAGGAAATCAAGAAAGCAACGGGATTCACCGTTGAAATTCTCAGTGGTGAAGAAGAGGCCTACTATAGTTACATGGGTGCAATGGGGGATCTGTCACTGGATCAGGGCGTCCTGATTGATATTGGGGGTGCCAGTACAGAAGTGGTTGTTTTCCGTGAACATCAGCTTGTCCATGCTCAGAGCTTTCAAGTAGGAGGACTGAGCCTCTACAAAGATTGCGTGACAAAAATTCTACCTGGTAAGGGCTCCTTAAAGAAAATCAAAAGGAGATTGAAGGAAAGAATCGATAAGAAAAGCAGTTTCACTTTCCCTCAAGAAGCTTCTCTTATCTGTGTAGGAGGTACAATACGGAATTTCTTCAAACTGGCTCAAAAAGTCTACGGTCTATCCGATGAAAGAAAGAGTATGACTGTAGAACAAGTCAAAGAACTAGGTGAGTTACTGTGTGAACAAGATAAAACCATTGTGAATCTTGTCCTAAAGATTTCTCCTGAACGGATTCATACCTTAGTGCCAGGCGTCATGATTCTTATGCATATTGTAAAAAGAGTACAACCAAAGGAAATCATCATTAGTGATTATGGATTAGGGAGGGATACCTGTGTCACAAAGTGCTCAAAGACAGGAAGACTACATCTACACACAAAACCGAGAATTAAGCTGGCTACGCTTTAATGAGCGCGTGCTGATGGAAGCTGATGACAAGACCAATCCACCATTAGAGCGCCTTAAGTTCGTCTCGATTTTTACCAGTAATTTAGATGAATTCTTTATGGTACGCGTGGGGAGTCTCTATGATATCTCAAGAATTTCCCCCGACGAAATTGATAACAAGACGGGGATGAATGCTTCCCAACAATTAAAAAAATCTATGCAGCTATTCCAAGACTGATTGATGTGAAGAAGACCATCTATCGCTCTGTCATGGAAGACTTAGCTAGTCATGGCATTGAAGATTTAGGGGTGGAGGAGCTCAGTGCTTCCCAGCGGAAATACATCAGCAATTATTTTAAGAAGAAGATTCTTCCTCTGCTGGCTCCCATTATCATTGGGCCCCATCATCCACTACCTAACCTCATTAATAAATGCAATTATATTGCGGTTTTGCTTAAGGATAAAAAAGGAAAAAATGCTGTGGGATTTGTTCCAGTACCCATAGAGCTCCCTGCATACATATCCCTACCTGATACAGATCTTAAATTTGTTCGCATGGAAGCTATTCTACATCACTGGTCAGACTTGCTCTTTGGTTCCTATCGCGTTTTAGAGTCATGTATCCTTAGCATTACGAGAAACGCCGATATTAGCTTTGATGATGAAAAGTTTGAAGATAGCGATAAAGACTTTAGAAACAAAGTCATCAAGCTTCTAAAGAAGCGAGATCGTCTATCGGTGATGCGTATGGAAATCAGCGAAAAAATCTCCGATACCTTTCTCCAAAGCCTCACAAAACTTATTGCGGTGGATCCAACACATATCTATGTGGACAGCTGTCCCCTTGTTATGGACTGTGCCTTTCAACTGGTCGAAGAAATCTCGCCCTCCAAAAGAAAAAAGCTGGTTTATCGCAACTATGAAGCAAGATGGCCAGAGGACATCAGTCCTGAGCATAGTATGATTCAGCAGATCCAGAAGAAGGATAAGCTTCTTTATTATCCTTTTGATTCCATGGATCCCTTTTTAAACTTACTCAGTGAAGCTGCAGAAAACCCCGATGTACTCTCCATTAAGATCACCATTTATCGTCTTGCTTCCTCATCAAAGATCGCCCGTATTCTTTCCCGTGCTGCTGAAAATGGCATCGAGGTCATTGTGTTTATGGAGCTTAGAGCACGTTTTGATGAAGCCAACAATGTGATCTGGTCCAGGGTTCTTGAGGATGCTGGATGTCAGGTGGTCTATGGGATTGAAAAGTATAAATGCCATAGTAAGATCTGTTTAATTACCATGCGCTCTCAAGGGGAACTGAGTTATATTACGCTGGTAGGAACAGGAAACTACAACGAGACCACCAGTCCCTTGTATACGGACCTAAGCCTGATGACTGCATCCCAAAGCTTTGGTGAAGACGCGACACTGTTTTTCCAACATATGCTGATCAACAATCTAGAGGGAGAATATGATACTCTTCTCGTCTCACCTAATGGAATTAAATCGGCACTACTGGATTTGATGGATGAAGAGATTGCCAAGGGTAAAGATGGCTACATCTGTATGAAGGTAAACTCCATTACCGAAAGGCAAGTCATTGAAAAACTTCATCAAGCATCTCAATCTGGCGTTGAGGTTCAACTGATTGTCCGTGGGATTTGTTGTCTATTACCAGGGATACCTGGCTATACCGACAACATTCAAGTAACCAGTATTGTAGGCAGATATCTGGAACATGCTCGTATCTATTGTTTTGGAAAGGGACTTGAGGCAAAATATTATCTTTCTTCTGCGGATTTGATGACAAGAAATCTCAATCATCGTGTTGAAATTGCTTGTCCAGTTCTTGATCAGGATTTAAAGAAGCAACTCAAATGGATTCTTTCCACCCAATTGGCTGACAACGTGAAAGCTAGTTTTATGATGCCCGAGGGACTCTACAGCAGAAAGGTAAGCTTTGAAGCTTTGAGCATGAACAGTCAAGAAGAGTTTATGAAGACATCCATTCATCGTCCTACAGAGTTTGTTCCACCAACCAAGTCAGTACTGGAGAGATTTCGAAGCTATCTTCAGTGGGTTCTGGGTGAGTAGACATCTATAAATATATGAGATCAGGATCCTTTCTTTGTTTAGCCATCTTATGCCTAAAGAAGGTTCTTCACACTATAGGCAATCACCTTCCTACATTGACGAAGGCATATCCTTACAGTATGATGAAGGAAAACAAAGAAAGGTTTCCTATGACGATCTTAGAAGTTATCGCGAACAGTTCGGGAAGTTTTACCAAAGAACAACAAAAGGTTGCATTTTACTTAATTCAAGATCCTCATCAAATCTCATTTCTCAATCTTTGAGATTTAAGCAGGGCGATTGATGTATCTGAAGCCGGCATCATTAACTTTTGTAGGGCAATTGGTTTAGAGTCCTTTTCACAGTTGAAATCTGAATTTCAAAAACTCCTTTTGCATGAGATTCAAGTTCCCAAAGACATTAAACATTCCCTCACAGACCTTTCATCAGCAGAAACAGCTTTTGAAAACACCATTCAGATCCAACGCGACAGTCATCTCCAAATGGAACGTAAGAACAGCATCGAAGACTTAAACCGAGCAGCAAATTTGATTCTCAACTCGGAAAAAGTTTATATCGCAGGAATTGGAATCTCCAGAATCGTTGCTGATTATCTTACGCATCGCCTTAAGATTTTGGATATTGATGCAGCAACAGTTGACGTTGGTGACATCCTAGATTTAAGTTTAACCCTTACTGCATCCACAGAGAAGGATTGTTTCGTCCTAATGAGTTTTCCCCATTATTCCCATCAGATTCGATCTTTTGATGACTATCTTCACGATAGCAAGATCCCCTATGTGGGCGGGCATATCCGACAACGAAGAAATCTCCATGATGCAGATGACTGACTATCGACTCTTTGCATCTGGAAAAGCTGTGGTTTTCCATAACTTTATTTCTAACGCCATTTGCTTGGTTGAGCTCCTACTTGTACAGATTAGTTATAAAAAGAAAGGCGAACTGGAATCTTTCCTTACGGAACTGGAGGAGACAAGAAAGAAGCTCTCAGAGTATATGTAAACAGTTACATAAGAAAAAGTACATTGATTTTTTACAATGTACTTTTTTCATATGGAGAGGCAAGCAAATCCTCACGATTTAAAAAGAAGAGGGTATACTCTAGTTAGGCAAATATAGACAAGATGAAGGAGGTGCATATGTACCTATTACTTTTAGATCAAATGAATGTCATTACACCACTTGCTCTGTTTAACACCTTGGAAGAGGGCAGAGACTTTCTGGCAGAGGTACCAGGCTACTACTATGAAGAAGGCGTCTTTGAATCCTATCCCTACACCTATGAAATCATTGATGTAAAAAACTTTCCCGACTATGTGGAAATTCCCTATAAGGGCAACCTTCTTCCTATGAGTAAATTTATGTTTCATTCTGAAGAAGAGGTGGACATTTATTGGAAAACCATTCCTTTTCTTGATGAAAAAGGTCAAGGACTTGTGGAAGGTGAAACCAGAGTAGACGCATATTTCTTAAACAACACAGAGGTGAAGGAGTATATACGAAGGCGTGAAGATGGCTATGTCAGGGTAAAAAGTATCCTTGAAAGCTTAGACTACTCTGTATGGAGGGACTTTAGGGGTTCTGAAGACGGAGAAGCTATTCTTTATCAAAAAGAAAACGAAGAAGATCCACATATTTTGCTCTATTTAGACCCGGACTTTTTAGGTGTGGTGGAGCTAGAGGATGAGAAGTTAAGAGAATGGATCAGAGCAGAACTGAATCAGTGGAGACATGAAAGAGTAGCATTTCGAGAATAGAAAGAGAAGGAGGAAGATATGGCAAAAGTAAAAGATGAGATTACCCTGGATGATCTCTACAAAATCGACATTCGTGTAGGAACCATTGAATCTGTTGAAGACATTGTGGATTCAGATAAATTGGTGGAACTCCTAGTAGATTTTGGTGATTTCAAGCGAAGCATTTTAGCAGGGATTAAAGAAGAACGTGAAGATCCTCAAGAAATCCAAGGGAAGCAAGCACTCTTTGTGGTCAACCTAGCTCCCAAAAAAATGTTTGGTCGCCTTTCCCACGGTATGCTCTTTGATATTGGCTATGAAGATGGAATCATTCCCGTACTAGCTCAACCTGAAAAAGAGGTACCCAATGGAGTACGCGCAGGTTAACTACTTCCCTTATCCAAGGGCTTTTATTGATACTGTGTACAGACTTTAGAATAGAAAGGGACATTCATGACGCAAAGAATCAGCTACAATAAGCTTTTTCGGACTTTATTCATTTACTTACTCATAAGCGGTTTCTTACCTTCTTTCATTAGAATCGTGACAGAAAACCGTGACATGATCATCTTTTTGACCACAGCCTTATCCTTTTTGCCTATCTATATGGCCATGGGAAAGGATATGTTTTTAGCTGAACTGAAGGAAAAAAGAGAGCCTGTGACTCCCCTTATGTTGCTAATTCTGCTACTGGCTACTTTTGGTGCAACGGTACTGGGAAGTTTTACCAATCTCGCTGTACAACAGCTCCTTGGCTTGGTTGGGATTCAAACTCTCGATGTCAATGCTCAGATAGGCCAGATGGTTGCTCTGACACCTAGCCTTTTTCTGCTCTTCAATCTAGTTATTCTGGCACCTGTGGTAGAAGAATTGGTCATGAGGAATTTTCTTTACCGGCGAATAGAAGAACCAAATCCTTGACTGGGAGTCTTTGTATCAGGAGTTCTCTTTGCCTTCATGCACGGAAATCTTAATCAAAGCATAAGTGTAGTCTATATGGGCATCTATTTTTCTTATCTTGCCATGCGCTATTCCATGTGGGTACCTGTTGTCGCCCATATTGTGAATAACGGAGTATTTTATGCCTTAAATAGCCTTGTGGCAAGGGATGTTCCTTTGCTTCCGTATCTGGCTGGCTCTGTTTCGCTTTTTGGATTAATTGCCTTTATTCTTGTTGTGATAGATGCAAAGAAAAAGTACAGAAGGACAGAGACAACCCAAGAGAAGACCCCCGCAGTCTATTTGAAAAGTCCATGGTTTTGGGCCTTTGTTGTCATTCTTCTCTTGAGGATTTTCCTCTTTGATTTTGTGATGATGAAGTTAGGCCAGTAGATAGATAGGGAAGAACAATGGGTATTTTAGTCCTCAGAGAGGAGAGGGAAATATGAAGGCACTTGTTTTAACAGCTCTAGATCAAAATAAAGAAGAGCTCTATGAGCAATTAGAAAGCTTTACCAAGCAACTTACACCAACGGTAACCCTTTGCGATGAACTTGATAAAGGGGATATCAGTTTAGTCTTTGTGGCTACGGGAGGAACAGAAGAGCAGTTTAAAAGACTCTATGATAGCCTTTCTGGAAAGGTCTATCTTTTAACCCATCCTGCCTATAACTCTCTCGCAGCATCCTTAGAAATCCTAGCCTTTTTACAAGAGCAGGGTAGAGAGGGTGAGATCCTTCACGGATCTCCAGAGAGACTGAGCAGGAAACTCTATCAAATTGAAAAGATTCAGAAGACAAAGGAAGAGCTAAAGGGACTTCGCCTTGGAGTCCTTGGTATCTCAGACTGGCTTATTGCCAGTGATGTAGAAGAAGAAAGAGTAAAGGAACGAGTAGGTATTGAATTCATTCATGTCCCTGTAGAGGAATTACTCCAAGAGATGGAAGTAGGGGGCTATGAGGAGAATCCGTGGACCCAAGAGCTCCTAGATAAGAACTTCCCCAGTGCAGAGATGAAGAAGGCACTGGAGATTTATGGTGCCCTGAAGCGGCTGATGAAAAAACACTCTTTATATGGCCTGACCCTTCGCTGCTTTGATCTACTTGAACCCTTGCAATCAACAGCATGTCTTGCCCTTGCCATGCTAAATGCAGAAGGCTATCCAGCAGGATGTGAGGGGGATCAGAAGAGTCTTCTTAGCATGACCCTTGCACAGAAGCTCCTTGGCACAACGGCTTTTATGGCAAATCCAAGCTGGCTGGACCCTGAGACCGATGAGGTGATTCTTGCGCACTGCACTTTGCCTCTTGATTGGCCACAGCATTATGAGCTGGATACGCATTTTGAGTCAGGAATTGGCGTAGCACTGCGTGCCACCTTATCACCTGGACCCATTACCCTCTTCAAAATGGACTCCTTTAGAAACTATGTCTGCATAGAGGGAGAGATTCTTGAAAGCCTTGATCGAGATGATTTGTGTCGCTCTCAAATGAGGGTTTTTCTACCCTGGGGACCAGAGTATTTCCTCCATCGTCCTATTGCCAATCATCACATTTTCCTAAGAGGTCATCATAAGGACTTCCTTGAGGCATTTCTTCTGGAGATTGCACCAGAGATGGATGAACGATAGAAAGCTCTAACAGAGTAGAATTCTACTCTGTTTTTTTATTGGCTCTTTTCAGGTTTTAAAGAAACGTAAGCTTCTATTTCTTAACTAGAGTAGAAAGCAAAGGCTATCTGTGTTATGGTAAGAATGTCACCAGTTGACAAATTTCATATCTGCGGGGGGACTCGAAAGAGTTGAGAAGGTTAAAACCTGACCCTTTGAACCTGACAGCTAATACTGACGTAGGGAGCAATTTCTTCAATCACCGGCTGTTTGCCGGTATTTTTATTTCTACCAGCTGACGCTTGTTCAAGAAGGCTACCCGCTTAAAGGAGTGCCGATGTTGACCAAAGACCAATTAACACAACAAATGATTCAGGCAGTGGAGGAGGTAAAAAAGACCAATCCCATGGCTGGATCCATCACCAACAGCGTAACCATTAATCTTGTTGCCAATGCACAACTGGCAGTAGGTGGTTCTGCCGCCATGGTGTACTTGCCTGATGAAGGAGAATTTCTAGCTCGAGCAGGGGGAGCTACCTACATCAATGTAGGAACCTTACTTCCTGTCTATGCTGAGACCATTCCTTTAATTGCAAAGACTCTCCATGACAACAACAAGCCATGGGTGCTTGATCCTGTAGCAGTAGGGATTGGCTCCCTTCGCGCAGAACTACTCTTAAAGTGCAAAGAGTATAAACCCAGCATCATTCGTGGCAATGCCTCAGAAATCATTGCCTTAGCAGGATTATGGGAGCTAGAAGGAGGCAGTGATACCTCAAATGTACGGGGAGTCGACTCTACTGACACCGTTGTAGCTGCTCGGGATGCTGCCATTCATCTTGCTCAGTATACTGGAGGAGCAGTCGCTGTTTCAGGGGAAGTAGACCTGATCACCGATGGTAAGCTTCTTCTTCGTTCCTATGGAGGCTCACACTTTTTTGAAAAGATCACTGGAGCAGGATGCTCCTTAGCTGGCGTAATGGCTGTCTATGCGACAGTTACAAGCCCTCTCGTTGCAGCTCTTCTAGGTAGTGCAGTCTACAATTATGCTGGCAAAAAAGCAGAAGACAAGGCAAGTGGACCCGCCAGTTTTCAACAGCTCTTTTTAGATGAACTATATCTTGCGCGTCCAGAGGACATTGCGAATCATCCTTTCGAAATGGAGGAGATCAAATGAATACACTTATCGCTCTAGCCATTGCACCTGTAGGAACAGGTGATGAACTGGCAAAGGAAGTAGCAGAAGTTATTTCAGTCATTGAAAAATCAGGACTCAAGCATCGCACCAATTCCATGTTTACAGAAATTGAAGGTCCATGGGATGAGGTGATGCAAGTAGTGAAGGATGCAGCCTTTGTTTTAGCTGATAAAGGCATCCGTACAGAGGTTGTTTTCAAGGCAGACATCAGACCTGGCTATGAAAACATGCTTACCGGAAAACTAGAACGACTTGAAGAGGCTATGGAGGAGATCAAATGAGTTTACGAAAGACCTTTGATCTCTCAGCCTATCTTGTTATCGGACCAGAAAACACCCTAGGAAGACCTGTGAAAGGCATCATTAGGCAAGCTGTAGAAGCAGGTTTTAGTTTTATCCAGATAAGAAGTAAAGAAGCCTCAGCAAGAGAACTGATTCAGTTGACAAAAGAAGCAGCAGAAGTCCTAGAGGAGCTCAACAAGGAAAAAGAAGTTGCCCTAGTTGTCAACGATCGCTTAGATGTGATCTTAGCTGCTAAAGAACAAGGAATTCAAGTGGGTGGCATTCATGTAGGACAAAGCGACATCCCTGTAGAGGTCTGCAGACAGTACCTTGGAGAAGATGCCATCATTGGCCTGTCTGCTAGAACCCATGAACTCATGGAGTATGTATCCACTGTGGAAACAAAAGACATAGATTACTTTGGAGCAGGGCCACTTCATGAAACCCAGACAAAACCCGATTGTGGACTGGATGATGAGGGAAAGATCATCACACGAAGCATGGAAGAACTGAGAGAACTGGCAAGAATCAGTCCCCTTCCTGTTGTTTTGGGAGGTGGTGTTAAGGCTGAGGACCTAAAAGAACTTGCTGCAACAGGTGTTCAGGGTTTCTTTGTGGTATCCGCTGTAGCCGGTGCAAAAGACCCCTATCAAGCAGCCAAAGAATTGGTGGACACCTGGGAGGCGGCACAACAATGAAAACTGTATTGACCATTGCCGGCAGTGATTCCAGTGGAGGAGCTGGTATTCAGGCAGATCTAAAAACCATGACAGCCCTTGGTGTCTATGGTATGAGTGCCATTACAGCTCTTACCGCCCAAAACACTCTAGGAGTGCGTGGTGTCATGGAGGTAACACCAGAATTCTTAGACCTTCAACTTGAAAGCATCTTTGAAGACATCTTCCCTGATGCAGTAAAAATAGGAATGGTGTCATCCAGTGGATTAATCGACATCATTGCCGATAAACTCCTTCACTATGAAGCAAGAAATCTCGTTGTGGATCCCGTTATGGTGGCCACCAGTGGATCCATTCTTCTTCAAGAAGAGGCCATTAGCACACTGAAGAAAAAACTTCTTCCCTTAGCAACCCTTCTTACTCCCAACATTCCTGAGGCAGAGATTCTCTCTGGAAGGAAGATTCAGGGAAAAGAGGAGATGGAAGAGGCTGCAAAAATCATTGCAGAAAATTATGGATGCAGTGTGCTCTGCAAGGGTGGTCATCAGATTAATGATGCCAATGACTTACTTTATGCAGAAGAAAAGACAAGGTGGTTCTACGGAGAACGCATCCATAATGCCAGCACACATGGTACAGGCTGTACCTTATCCAGTGCCATTGCTTCAGAACTTGCCAAAGGAAAGCCTCTTGAAGAGGCCATAGAAGAGGCAAAGAACTTTATTTCAGGTGCATTAGGAGCCATGTTGGATTTGGGAAAAGGAAGTGGACCCCTTGATCATATGTGGAATCTACAAAGGAGAGATAAATGAGACAGTATACACAAATGGAAGCTGCTAGAAAGGGGATCGTCACTCCTGAGCTTGTAGTGGTAGCAAAAAAAGAGGGAAGAAGCATTGAAGAACTCCTTCCTCTTGTTGCATCAGGAAAGGTTGTGATCTCTGCTAATAAAAAACACAGGTGCCTTGATCCCATTGGCATTGGATCCATGCTCAAGACAAAAATCAATGTCAATCTAGGAGTCTCCAGAGACTGTAAAGACTACGATGTGGAAATGGATAAAGTGATGCAGGCAGTACAAATGGGGGCTGACTCCATCATGGACTTATCTTCCCATGGAAACACTCAATCCTTTAGGCAGAAGCTTGTAGAGGAGTGTCCTGCACTTCTAGGAACTGTACCTGTTTATGATGCGGTCATTCATTATCAACGAGACCTGCAGACCTTAAGTGCAGAAGACTTTATTGATGTGGTGAGAATGCATGCAGAAGATGGTGTGGACTTTGTGACCTTGCACTGTGGTATCACGAGAAAGACCATCCAGCAGATTAAAGAGCAAAAGCGTTTAACGAATATCGTCTCTCGAGGCGGTACTCTTGTCTTTGCTGGTCATGACAGGAGAAGAAAATCCCTTCTATGAATACTATGATGAGATTCTTGAGATCTGTAGAGAGCATGATGTCACCATATCCCTAGGAGATGCCTGTAGACCTGGTTCCTTAGCTGATGCCTCAGATATCTGTCAAATCGAAGAACTGGTTCGATTGGGTGAGTTGACCAAAAGAGCATGGGAAAAGGATGTAGCTGTCATTGTAGAGGGACCTGGCCATATGCCCATTGATCAGATTGAAGCCAATGTTAAAATTCAACAAGCACTTTGTCATGGAGCACCCTTCTATGTCTTAGGACCTCTTGTGACGGATATTGCGCCTGGCTATGATCATATTACTGCAGCCATTGGCGGTGCCATTGCAGCGGCAGCTGGTGTTGCTTTTCTTTGTTATGTAACTCCGGCAGAACATTTGGCACTGCCCAATTTGGAGGATGTTAAGCAAGGGATTATCGCTTCACAAATCGCTGCCCATGCAGGAGATATTGCAAAGGGAATCCCCGGTGCTCGAGACAGGGATGACAAAATGTCCAAGGCTAGAGCAGAACTCGACTGGGAAGCACAATGGAAGTATGCACTAGATCCAGAAACAGCAAGAGCCATTCGTGAAGATCGTTCTCCTGGACAGGAAGACAGCTGCTCTATGTGTGGTAAATTCTGTGCTGTACGCAGCATGAATAAAGCCCTATCAGGTGAAGTGGTGGATATCCTTTAGATGAAAAAGTCCCATGGGACTTTTTCTATTCCTCGTCAAATATGATAAATGAAGCATGTCCATAGACAAAAAGCCAATTCTTTAGGAGATTCTCTGCTAGAATAAGATATGAAGATGGCATTGTTCCAGTGCTAGCACAGCCTGAAAAAGATGTGCCTAGTGGTGTTCGGGCTAGTTAAGGAGGCCCTATGAAGAAAATTGCAATTGTTATTTATCCCGAATTTAGCATCCAGGAGATCGCTACCTTATCTGCACTGTTTCGCTGGTATTTTGAAGAGAGGACTGTAATCTTTTCTTCATCCAAGTCTCCAGTAAAGTCTGAAGAGGGCATCACGATTCTTCCTGAAAAAAGTCTAGATGAATTTGAGAAAGAACAGTATTCTTGTCTTGTTCTTCCTGGCTGTAGTGATATGAGGGAGTCTATTGATGATGAAGTTCTCTTTGATTTTTTAGAATCCTTTAAAGATGAGAAGGAATTTGTGATTGCAGCAATCGGCTCTGGTCCTGTGTATCTTTCTAAGGCAGGAATCCTTCAGGGAAAGAGATTCACTAATTCTCTCTTTGCGGAGATGAATGAGGAGTTTTCCTTTATTGAAAAGGAAAATCTCGTCTATGTACCTTTAGTAGAAGATGGTAATCTCCTCACGGCAGTTGGGGAAGCTTATCGTGAA
>CAMFGQ010000033.1 GCA_945950065.1 uncultured Clostridia bacterium | reverse complement strand
CAAAGAGGATGACTTTTTGTGCATTGTTGAATTTGTTTTTCATAGGGAACTCCTCAAGGTGTTCTAATGGTCATTTTGTCTATGTAGAAAGAGAATCAGACTGAGAACTAAGCCGCTTGAAAGGATCACCTGTAGTTTTTTTGAGTAGTCATAGCTGTATCATCCTTTTTGAGCTTTAAAAGATCGTCGTCAGCTTCCCTCCAAGTATAGTTTTCTTAAAGGTGTGTTTATTACCATTCATTATAGCAAAACAAGGCTGTTCATGTTGTCTTTTACTACAGGAAACGAAACTTAATGGAAGGTAAAAAAGGACATCTTGATAAAAGAAAAAAAGGGGCAATGGTGCCCCTTATTCGTTTAGAGTAATTGGTCAAGTCCCTGCTTCAGGTCAGCCACAATGTCCTCAGCATCTTCAAGCCCAATGGAAAGACGAACAAGCCCTTCAGTGATGTAACACTCTATACGCTCTTCCTCTGTATAGGGAGAGTGGGTCATGCTTGCAGGATGTTGAATTAGGGTTTCAGCATCCCCAAGGCTTACAGCTAGTTTACAGAGCTTCAGGCTGTTCATCAGCTTTTTACCTGCTTCCATGCCTCCCTTTAATTCAAAGGCAATCATAGCTCCTGGACCATCCATTTGCTTTTTGGCAAGTTCATACTGGGGGAAGCTTGGAAGACCAGGATAGCTCACCGATGCAATGGCATCATGGGTTTCAAGAAACTCAGCCACTTTTTGTGCATTGGCACAATGACGATCCATACGCAGTGGCAGGGTCTTGAGTCCACGGTTAATGAGGAAAGATTCAAAGGGACCCTGAACAGAACCTGTTAGGTCCTTTACCCCAACAAAACGTATTTGATCAATGATGTCTTTTTTGCCTGCGATGAAGCCTGCAATGACATCACCATGGCCATTGAGATACTTAGTAGCTGAATGCATCACTAGATCAGCGCCAAGTTCAATGGGACGTTGGAGATAGGGGGTCATATAAGTATTATCTACCATTACAAGACAGTCTTCCTTTTCATGGGCGATGTCAGAAATGGCCTGAATGTCAGCGATAAACATGTTGGGATTGGCAGGACTTTCTAAGTAGACAAGCTTGGTGTTCTCTTGCATTGCTTGACGAATCTCTTCCGGATCTCTTGTATCAACGATGGTGACTTCAATGCCAAATCGTGTCAATCCGTGGATTAAATAGGCAAAGCTACATCCGTAAAGAGTCTTCGCAGCAATGAGGTGATCTCCTGCAGAAAGAAGTGTCCAAAGAGTGGAAGTTAATGCTCCAATTCCTGAAGCTGTAGCCAAAGCTGCCTCAGCTCCTTCAAGAGATGCGATTTTTTCTTCTACTTGGGTTGTGGTAGGATTGCCCAATCTGGTATAAATATAGCCTTCTTCTTCAAGGGCAAAGCGTCGTCCACCTTGTTCTGCTGAATCAAAGACGAAAGTAGAGGTTTGATAAATCGGTGTAGCCAGTGCTCCAAATTGATTCTCCTGATGGCCTGCATGAATTGAGCGTGTTGCAAAGCCTAACTTCGACATCTGATCTTTTTCCATATTTTCTTCCTTTCCAAATGAAGTTATCTCTATTATAGCATGCTTTTTTTATGGACATAAGCACTTCTATGTTGCTGTAAAGGGTCGAAAAGAACTGTCATTTTCTTCCGTGAAAGTGGGGGAATTTTATTGACCACCACTACAGCATGTGGTACTCTTTAGTAAGAAAAATACTATATATAGCTTTTAGATGTTCGCTTAATAAGGAAAGAGGTGTGAATCCTCTGCGGTCCCGCCGCTGTAAGGGTGTCATAAAGCCATAGCCACTGGAAACGGGAAGGCGGCTTTCTAGCCCGAGCCAGAAGACTTGTCTAAAAGCAACCCCTTGTCACGGAGTATGACAAGTAAGGGGCATTTTTAATGTACTCCAGAAAGGGAGTTTTTTTATGACCTATCCCAAACTCATCCTTAAACGTGATGGCACGCATATGCCCTTTGATGTCTACAAAATCCGCCAAGCCATCTACAAAGCCAATCGCACCATTCCCTCAGAAACCCTTAGTGATGCTAGACTAGATGAAGTTTCTCGTAGGGTAGTCGAAAAAATCCATTCCACCATTCCAGGTGTAGAGGAGATTCAAGACCTGGTAGAAGAAACCCTCATTGAAGAAGGTGCGCTGCAAACAGCAAAGGCATACATCATCTATCGTGCCCAACATCATAGAAGACGTGAAGCAGAAGATAATCTGATGAAGCTCTACAAAGAAATCACCTTTAAGGGTTCAGAAGACAACGATCTTCTCCGCGAAAATGCCAACATCGATGGTGACACCTCCATGGGGACCATGTTAAAGTACGGCTCCGAGGGAAGTAAGTATTTTGTGGATCAGTTTATTCTACCTGAAGACATGCAAAAGGCACATGAAGAAGGACGCATACATATTCACGACAAAGACTTCTACATGTTAACCGAAACCTGTTGCCAAATTGATCTGATCGATCTCTTTGAGCGAGGCTTTTCTACAGGTCATGGTTTCCTACGCACCCCACAGAGCATCGGATCCTATGCAGCTCTTGCCTGCATTGCTGTGCAAGCAAATCAAAACGAAATGCATGGTGGACAGAGCATTCCCCATTTTGATTATGCTATGGAAGAGGGTGTCAACAAGAGCTATCGTAAGGCACTCAAAAGTCTGATTGAGTATAGCTTTTCCTTCAAAGAATTAGACTTGCCTGAAGACATGGACCAACTGATTGAGGGGGTAACCTTCGTGGAGGAAGAGGAGGAGAAAGAGCTTCTTCTTGAGCTAGAAGAAATGGGACTCAGTGAAGCACAGCGTCTTTCTCTCTTAAGAAAAGCGCGCAAGATGATTGAAAAGGAAACTCTTCAAGCTATGCAAGCGCTGATCCATAACCTCAATACGATGAACTCCCGTGCTGGTGCACAGGTACCCTTTAGTTCCATTAATTATGGGACCTGTACAAGTCCCGCAGGCAGACTGGTAATGAAGAGCCTTCTTGAAGCGACATGGGATGGCTTAGGTGGTGGTGAAACCCCCATCTTCCCCGTACAGATCTTTAAAGTCAAGGAAGGCATCAACTACAACGAAGAAGATCCCAACTATGATCTCTTCCGTCAAGCCCTAAAGGTATCTGCCAAACGATTGTTCCCAAACTTCAGCTTCCTGGATGCTCCCTTTAATCTGGCCTATTACAAAGAGGGCCAGTACAATTCTGAGGTAGCCTATATGGGATGTAGAACCAGGGTCATGGGCAATGTGGTGGACCCTTCTAAGGAAGTCACCTGTGGTCGAGGGAATTTAAGTTTCACATCCATTAATCTCCCACGCCTAGCCATTGATGCCAGAGGCGATCTAGATAAATTCTATGAGGAGTTAGAGGACACCATGGAGCTTGTCTTTAGACAACTGCTTCACCGTGTCAGCATTCAGGAAAAGAAAAAGGTGAAGAATTACCCCTTCCTCATGGGACAAGGTGTTTGGATTGATTCGGGTGAACTGAATCAAGAAGAAGAGATTGCAGAGGTGCTGCGTCATGGTACCTTGAGCATTGGCTTTATCGGCCTTGCAGAGACGCTGGTTGCCCTAAGAGGCAAACATCATGGGGAGAGTAAAGAGTCACAGGAGCTGGGTCTAGAGATTGTGGGCTTCATGCGGAAGAAATGTGATGAAATGAGTAAGCGAGAAAACCGCAATGTAACCCTCCTTGCAACACCAGCAGAAGGTCTTTCTGGGCGCTTTGTTCGTCTGGATAAGAAGAAATACGGAGAACTACCCGGAATCACTGATCAAGACTTCTACACCAATTCCTTCCATGTTCCCGTCTACTATCCCATTAGTGCCTTTGAAAAGATTGAAAAAGAAGCACCCTATCACAACTTCACCAATGCTGGACACATCAGCTATGTGGAATTAGATGGTGATCTCAGTAAGAATCTTTCGGCCTTTGAGAGCGTCATTCGAAAAATGAAAGAAGAAGGTGTAGGCTATGGATCGGTGAATCACCCTGTGGACCGTGATCCGGTCTGTGGATTTACTGGAATCATTCATGATGTCTGCCCTCGATGTGGGCGAAAGGATGGCGAAAGCATTCCATTGGAGAAGTTGCAAGAACTGAAGAAAAAATATCCCGATGTACCAGACTATTATTTAAATAAACGCTAGGAGAGAAAAATGAAAAAAGAAGTAGGCAAAAATGTAAGCTTTCAACGAATCAGAAGAATCACTGGTTATCTAGTGGGAACAACCCAACGCTTCAATGATGCAAAAAAAGCAGAAGAATCCCAACGCGTAAAACATGTGGTTCGCTAAACTTCCACTCTTTGGTGTCGTAGCCCAGTCCATCACTGATGGTCCGGGCTTTCGTTTTACTCTGTTTACACAGGGATGTCCCCATGGCTGTCAGGGATGTCATAATCCCGAAAGCTGGGACCGATTAGGAGGGACAGACTACACGCTGGAGGAGATTGTCGAAGAGTTTGAGAAGAACTCCTTTGTAGATGGCGTTACCTTTAGTGGTGGAGAACCTTTTCTTCATCCTAAGGAACTGACCTTTTTAGCGAGATACTTTAAAGAAAAGGGTAAGAACATCATCTGCTACACGGGCTATCTCTATGAAGACCTTCTTCGGTTGGAAATTCCAGAGATTAAGGAATTCTTAAAGGAAATAGACCTTCTCATTGATGGACCCTTTATTCTTGAAAAGAAGGATCTCTCCCTGTCCTTTAGAGGGAGCAGCAATCAGCGCCTTCTTCCCCTTACAGAAAAAGGAGAGGCCTTATTCCGTGAGATTCAGGACAGGTAAGGAAGTACACTTCCTTTGAGAACAAGACAAAATATGTTTCATGGAAGATCCGTCCCACCGACACTGGGACGGATCTTTTTCATCTCCCCATGCTTTGCTATGGGTTTCTATGGGACGAATGGAAAGTACAAGGATAAAAACAGGAAATTCTATAACAAAAGTCCCAGTTAGGGTATAATAAACTCCGAGGAGGCATCATGGTGATTAGTGCAGGAGGTGTCGTGATTAGCGACACCAAGGTTCTACTCCTCCTGAACAATAAAGGCAAATGGGTTTTACCCAAGGGCCATGTAGAAGAAAACGAATCACTGCGCAGTGCTGCAGTTCGAGAGGTTCGTGAAGAATCAGGAGTTGAGGCGAGAATACAAAAGAAATTAGGATGGATTCAGTATGAATTCTATCATCGGGGACGTTCTCATAACAAGAAAGTCCTCTGGTTTAAAATGAAAAAAATAGGTGGGCAACTGGCTCCTCTACGTCAAGAGGGCTTTGTTGATCTTGCCTTTTTTACCTTAGAAGAACTTCCCACTCAGCAGATGCATGAAAATGAGGTGCTGATGATTAAAAAGGCCTTTGATGCATAGGAGAGTCTATGTCGTATTCAGCTAAGCTAAAAGAACATCTTCTACAGGAAGACTATCCCTCCAAGGATGAGCTTCTAGCCCTTTTATCGGGCTTTTTGCGCTGTTCCTTTGATGGGGAGGTCTTTAGCTCTGATCAGGGAAGTGTACTTCGTTTTATCTATGGAAAACTGCGCGAGCTGGGAATATCCTGTGAAATAGGAAGTCGAAAAGGTTCAAGCAGTCGTTTCAATCGCTACTTTGTAAAGATTCACAACAAAGAAGATCTTTATACACTTCGCGTTCTTGATGAAGAGGGACTGGTTCGTCGTGTTCCAGGCCATTATTATCAGCAAATGAAACGTCAAAGGGCCTATCTAAAAGGGGCCTTTTTGGCCTGTGGTTCTTTAAGTGATCCAGCTAAGAGTTATCATTTAGAGCTTACGATAAAAGAAGAAGAGATGGCCAGAGCCATCTTAAACCTCATGGAGCACTTTGATTTGGTTGGAGGGATTACCTTTCGTAAAGTATGGGTGGTCTATGTGAAAAACTCACAGAGCATCATTGATTTCTTAATCCTTATGGGGGCACCTATGCAGGCCTTTGCCCTAGAAGATATGAAAATTCTTCGTTCCATGAAAAATGACATCAACCGGGTGATTAACTTTGAGACGGCCAACATCAACAAAATCGTCGATGCATCGGCCAAATACATTGAGGCCATTGAATTGATCCAAAACACCATTGAGCTTCATTCTTTACCTCCATCCCTTCAGGAGATGGCCATTAAACGGTGGGAAGAACCTGAGCTCAGCCTGGAGGAACTTGGTCAGACCTTTGATCCACCACTCAGCAAATCAGGGGTGAGCAATCGACTCAGACGCCTGATGAAGATTGCAGACAAACTCAGGGAGGGATCATGAGCAAATTTATACATCTGCATCTCCATACAGAATATTCCCTTTTGGATGGTTTTTGCCCCTTAGAGGAACTGGTTCTTGCCACAAAAGAAAAGGGCATGGATGCAGTTGCCATGACAGATCATGGTGTGATGTTTGGTGCAGTGGATTTCTACAAACTCTGTAAAAAACACGGTGTGAAGCCGATTATTGGTTGTGAAGTCTATGTCGCCACCGATAATCCTAGAGTCAACCATCACCTTGTGCTCCTTGCCAAGGACAATGAAGGCTACCAGAATTTGATGGAACTAGTCAGTTTTTCTTTTATTGATCATTTTTATTATCGTCCTCGTATTACAAAAGAATTGCTCGAACAACATCATACTGGTCTTCTTGCCCTATCCTCTTGTCTCCAGGGAGAAGTTGCTCAAATGCTGCTTCAAGGGAGAGATGAGGATGCTTTGCGTGCAACCAAATACTATCAGAACCTCTTTCAAGAAGATTTTTACCTTGAACTCCAAGATCATGGACTGGCTGAACAAAAGCGCATTCTACCCAGATTAATCCGGCTTCATGAGATAACGGGAGTTCCACTGGTTGCCACCAATGATGTCCACTATATTGAGAAGGAAGATTATCTAGCTCAGGATGTGCTTTTGTGCATTCAGACAGGGGCTGAATTTAAAGATAAGGATCGGATGCGCTTTCCCGCCAGGGAGTTTTATCTCAAAACCCCTGAGGAGATGGAGGAACTATTTTCTGACTATCCTGATGCCATCACCAACACAGTTAAGATTGCTGAGCAGTGTAATGTAAGCATGGACTTTAGTCGTTTTCATCTCACGCCCTATCGGCGGGAAAAAGACTTTTCTTCCAAGGAGTACTTGCGCAAGATCTGTTTTGAGAACCTTACCAAACTCTATGGACATGATGAGCATAAAGAACGTTTAGAAGAGGAATTGGCCATCATTGACTCCATGGGCTACAATGACTTCTTCCTCATCGTGGCAGACATTGTGAACCATGCTCGGGAAAAGGGCATCTTTGTTGGCCCAGGTCGAGGCAGTGGAGGCGGTAGTCTTGCAGCCTACTGTCTAGGGATTCATCGAGTGGACCCCATCGGTTATGGACTGCTCTTTGAGCGCTTCCTCAATGCAGAACGTGTTACTATGCCCGACTTTGATATCGACTTTGAAGATGAAAGGCGAGGAGAAGTTCTGGATTACATCTTCCATCGCTATGGGGCTGATCATGTAGCCCAGATCATTACCTTTGGGACCTTCGGTGCCAGACAAGCTGTTCGTGATGTAGGGCGCGTCTTCTCCATGAATTATGGAGAAGTAGACCGTGTGGCCAAAGCAATCCCCAATGCCTTGGGCATGACTCTAAAAAGAGCCATCAGTGAAAGTGATACACTGCGAGAACTGATGAAAAAAGAAGAGATCTCCTATCTTATGGATATGGCCCTTCGCATAGAAGGGCGACCTCGTCACTGCTCCATCCATGCAGCAGGTGTGGTCATGAGTGGAGAACCTCTTCGACAGATTGTTCCCCTCTATCTGCAAGAGGGTGTTGTGGTCACTCAGTACAACATGATCCTTTTGGAGGAGCTAGGGCTCCTCAAAATCGATGTCTTGGGTTTACGAAACTTATCCATTATTAAACATGCCCTTAACCTGATTCAGTATAATAAAGGTATCGAGATTGACATTGATCAAATCCCCACCGATGATAAGGAAACCTTTGGCCTGCTTCAGCGTGCAGATACCCTTGGTATCTTTCAACTGGAAAGCCCTGGCATGAGAAGCTTCTTCAAAGAACTAAAGCCTTCAAGCATTGAAGACATCATTGCAGGAATCTCTCTTTATCGTCCAGGCCCAATGGAAAAGATTCCGGTTTATATTCGGAACAAACACAATCCCGAAAAGATTCGCTACGCCCATCCATGCTTAGAACCCATTTTAGGGGTGACCTATGGTGTTATGGTTTACCAAGAACAAGTCATGGAGATGGTTCGTGCTTTGGCGGGGTATAGTTACAATCAGGCAGATATCATCCGTCGTGCCATGAGTAAAAAGAAGATGGAGGTCATGGAAGAAGAAAAACAGACCTTTATCTATGGCAATGGCAAGAACATTCACGGTGCTTTGAAAAAGGGGCTATCTGAAAAAGAAGCCTTAGACATCTACCACTCCATGACGGAGTTTGCCAATTATGCCTTCAATAAAAGCCATGCCACAGGCTATGCTCTGATTGCTTATCAGACTGCCTATCTGAAGAACCATTATCCAGTAGAATTTATGGCTGCACTAATGAGTTCAGTTATGGGAAGTACGGTGAAGCTTGCCTCCTACATGGAAGCGAGTCGATCCATGGGCATTGAGATTTTGCCACCCCATATCAATCATTCCTATAGTGGTTTCTCTACTGAAAACGGAAAAATCCGTTTTGGACTCAAAGCAATCAAAAATGTTGGTATTTCCCTCATTGAAGCTCTTCTTAGTGCAAGAAAGAGCGGTCCCTTTAAGAGCTTTGAAGACTTACTCCAGCGCCTCAGTGCGGGAAGTCTGAATAAGCGTGCCTTTGAAAGCCTCATTAAAGCAGGTGCTCTTGATGGACTAGGTGAAACAAGGCGGAGCCTGATGCAGCGCTATGAAGTTGAACTGGATAGCATGCAGCGCGGACAAAGGATGAGTGCCCATGGGCAGATTAGTTTCTTTGATGAACTGATCCCTACCCAGAGCCACGCTCTGGATCTTAAAGAGTTTGATGAAGATCAGCTTCTTTCTTATGAGAAGGAAGTTTTGGGTATGTATCTTTCTGGGCATCCGCTGTCTAAATTCTCCCATCTTCGCAGGGGCAAGATGATGAATCTTGCTACCTTAGCCGAATTAAGCGAAGAAGAGGGTGATGGAAAACGTATAGAGCTTCTCCTGATGAAACGCAACATCGTGAAGAAGATGACCAAAAACGCACAAGAGATGGCCTTTGTTGAAATGGAAGATGAGATGGATACCATCGAAGTGATTTTCTTTCCACGAACCTACAAAGACTATCAGCGACTCCTTGAAAAGGACCAGTTCTTTCAGGTAGTGGGACGTCTGCAGATGAGAGAGGATCAGAAAGCCAATCTTATTTGCGAAAGACTGACTTCCTTAGAAGAGACCCCCCTATCCAAGGAAATCCTCTATCTGCGTGTAGACAGTTTTGATGGAGAGACCATGGAACTTATCCAGCGCCTTTTAGAGGCCAATCCCGGAAGGCATCCCGTACGGGTCTATGCCATGGACCGGAAAGAATTAAGAGAAATGAAGCCTACTCCTGTTGCCTTCAATGATGCTCTTTTAGAAGAACTAAAGAGACTCTTTGGTGAAGATGGGGTAGTGATTAGATAGAAGGGAAAAGAAAATGAAAAGCATTGGTGTATTAACAAGCGGTGGCGATGCCCCGGGCATGAACGCTGCCATACGGGCTGTTGTTCGAACAGCCAAACACTACAAATGGGATGTATATGGAATTAAGCGTGGATACAAAGGAATTTTGGAAAATGACTTTGTGAGTTTAAACTCACGTTCTGTTAGTGATATTTTGCAACGTGGTGGAACCTTTTTACAATCCGCTCGTTGTCCTGAATTTGCAACCGAAGAAGGCATGGCGAAGGCACTGGATAATCTCCGTGATCTTGCACTAGATGGTTTAGTGGTCATTGGAGGGGACGGTAGCTTTCGTGGTGCCATGGATCTAGTCAAGGGTGGTATTCCCACCATTGCACTTCCTGGAAGCATCGATAATGATCTAGGCTATACCGACTATACCATTGGCTTTGATACAGCCATTACCACGGTCATGGATGCAGTGGGTAAACTGCGAGATACATCTAGTTCTCATAGTCGTGTTTTCGTTGTACAAGTCATGGGTAGAGATTGCGGAGACATTGCGCTTCATGCTGGCATCATCAGTGGAGCAGAAGAAGTGATTGTCCCTGAAGTCGAATTTGATATGGAGCAGTTGGTATCCGAAATACGCATGGGTATGGCAAGAGGAAAAAGTCATTACATCATCCTCTTAGCTGAAGGTGCAGCTGAGCCCTTTGACTTTACAAAACAGATTGAAGAAGGCAGTGGGATGGATACACGCCTGAACATTATCGGATACTTGCAACGTGGAGGAAGTCCTTCTAGTTTTGACCGTATGATTGCTACACGTATGGGTGTCAAGGCTGTGGAACTTCTTTTAGAGGGAAAAAGTGGACTTGCCGTGGGCATCCGTGGCAACAAAATTATTCATGAAGATTTAGAGAAAGCCATTGTAACAAGAGATAAGCTGGATCAAGAGCTTTATCGCATGGCTAAAATTTTGGCGGTTTAAAAATGAGAAAAACAAAGATTGTATGCACTCTAGGACCTGCAACCGATGATCCTGCTGTTTTAAAGGCAGTCATGGAAGCGGGCATGAATGTAGCACGCTTTAACTTCTCCCATGGAAGCCATGAGGAGCATAAAAAAAGAATGGATCTGGTAAAACAGCTTCGCGAAGAGCTAGGGCTTCCTATTGCGATTCTCCTTGATACCAAGGGACCTGAAATACGGCTTGGTAAGATGAAGGAAGGCACCTTTATTGAAAATGGTCAGCCCTTTACGCTTACCAGAGATGACATTATAGGTGATGAGCGCAGAGCTCCCATCAGCTACAAAGATTTTTATAAAGATGTCGTGGTTGGCGATATGGTTCTGATTGATGACGGACTGATTAGTCTTCGTGTGGAAAGCATTGACGAGAAAGGTGATATCCACGCTACGGTTGTAGCAGGTGGAGAACTGAAGAACAACAAAGGTGTCAATGCGCCTGATATCCGCATTAACCTACCTGCGCTTACGGAGCAAGATGAAAAGGACATTCGCTTTGGCCTTTCACAAGGCATTGATTTTATTGCACCTTCTTTTGTACGAACGAAAAAAGATGTACTGGGTATTCGCAGAATTCTAGAAGAAGAAGGCTGTGGCCATGTTCAGATCATTTCCAAAATTGAAAACAAGCAAGGCTTTGAAAATCTAGAAGAAATTCTCTTAGTCAGTGATGGCATTATGGTGGCTAGAGGAGACCTTGGTGTGGAGATGCCCATTGAGGAAGTCCCCATGGCCCAGAAGGTCATGATTAAATTGAGTAATTCCATGGGTAAACCTGTCATTACAGCAACCCAAATGCTAGATAGCATGATGAGAAATCCAACCCCAACAAGGGCAGAAGCTACGGATGTTGCCAATGCTATCTTTGATGGAACCGATGCCATTATGCTAAGTGGTGAAACGGCTGCAGGAAAATTCCCTGTTGAATCAGTGAAAACCATGGCTGCCATTGCAATGCGAACCGAACGAGGGATGAATACCTTTGGTCGAAGAGAATACGAAAAATACCATGACAGTGTAACCTATGCAGTCAGTAAGGCTTCTGTAGAGGCATCCCATAGTCTGGATACCAAGGGGATCCTTACCGTTACCATGAGTGGATTCACGGCTCGAAAGATTGCTATGCACCGTCCAGCTACTCCTGTTTTTGCCATGACGCCTAAAGAAGAAACATGGCGTTCGCTTAGCCTTCTATGGGGTGTCTATCCTTTAATGATGGAGGAGCTCTATACGACCGATGAGATTTTCCGTGAAATGGCACGGGTCACTAAGGATGCTGGCTATGTGGATGTGGGGGATATTGTGATCATTACTTCAGGTATTCCTCTGGGAGTATCGGGAGCCACCAACCTCATGAAAGTTCATGTGGTGGGTGAAATTATGCAAAAGGGAATTGGGATTGGAGAAAGAACAGTACGCGGACGAATCCGCTTTGCACAAAATCTTCATTTAGAACCTCTAAAAGAAGGCGATATCCTCTATTTGGATGAAGTCATTGCCGATGATCTTGAGCTGGTGAAAAAAGCAGCAGGTCTTGTTATTGCCGAGGGTGGCTATACCTCTTTAGGAGCCCAGTGGGCTAGAGAATTGAGTATCCCTGCAGTGCTTGGTGTTCATTTACTACGCAGTCGCATTGATGACTGTCAGGAAGTTCGTCTGGATCCAAAACTAGGTATGATTTATAACGCTGCTGTTGACCTATAAGGAGGCGATGATGAAAAAGTTTGTCAGCACTCTTCTTGTCCTTCTTCTACTCCTCAGCGCATGTGCTGGTGGAGAGAATAAACGACAACTACAGAGTCAAGCCGAGCCTGAGCCTCAGACAAAAGAAGAGCTTCTCCAACGTGTCTTGGAAGCTACCGAGGAACAAGAAAACGCAGAAGCGGTAGGGAGTTTTGATGTAGAAGTGGGAGGGATTCCCATTGTGAAAGATAACCAGATTCAGCTGGCTGTCAATCTTCTCTTTCAAAAAGAACCTCTCACAGGCTTGGGCAAGATGCAGCTTAAGACTGACAAACCTCTTCCTATGTTCGATGTGGATGGGTTAGTCCTTGAGTTTTATGTTGAGAATGGAAAGGCATGGACGAAAAAGACTTCTTCTGGAGGCGTGTGGACCCAAGTAGAGGGACAAGATAAAAACCAGGAACACAGTTGGAAAACCTTCTTTGGACTCCCTGATGATGAAAAGGAAAAAGAGGAATTTCTAGAAAATCTAGAAATGAAAAAAGAAGGAGA